>JBFEPB010000392.1:0-2147 GCA_041550295.1 bacterium
ATTGAGCCAAGTTTTCGATGAGCTATCGAATAGAGGCGAAATCAGAGCAGTGGTCGTAACCGGTGAAGGTAAATCGTTTTGCGCTGGGGCTGATTTGAATTGGATGCGTCGGGTTAAGGATTATTCATTTGATGACAACCTGCGCGAATCACTCGACTTGTCCGCCATGCTTTACAAAGTATACTCGAGCCCGAAACCGACGATCGCACGGGTGAATGGTGCGGCGATTGGCGGCGGGACGGGACTGGTCGCCGTTTGCGATATTGCTGTCGCGGTAAACACAGCAAGATTCAGTTTCAGCGAGGTGAAACTTGGTTTGATCCCGGCCTGCATATCGCCGTATGTTTTGAAGAAATGTGGTGAAGGCAGGTGTCGGGAGTTCTTCCTGACCGGCGAGAGGCTGTCTGCGGATAGAGCAATGTCTGCTGGTCTGCTCAATGTCGTTGTCCCGCCGGGAGAACTTGATGCTGCGGTGGATCAATATCTCGTGCACCTTCGTTCGAGCGGTCCTGAAGCCATCACGACATGCAAGGAACTCTTGCGCCAGGTGCCGTGTATGTCGTATGATGAGGTACAGAAATACACGGCTGAGGTGATCGCCAGAATACGTGTTTCAGCAGAGGGACAGGAAGGCATGGCGGCATTCCTGGGTAAACGCAAACCCAGATGGGTTTCAGATTCTGATTGATGGCGATGGATGCAAACGCATTGCCTGCTCTTTGAATACACGCGGGCCAGCATGAATATTCGATTTGTGGAGCAAGAAAATGTTCAATAGAGTTTTGATCGCTAATCGCGGTGAGATCGCGATAAGAGTTGCCAGAGCATGCAGAGAGCTCGGAATTACTACAGTTGGTGTCTATTCGACGGTTGATGAACATTCATTACACCTGCGCCATATGGACGAGGCCTTCTGGGTGGGTGATTCGCCTCCTCATGCCAGTTACTTGAATATGCAGGCCATTATTGACATCGCCAAACAGGCAAGAGTTGATGCAATCCATCCAGGCTACGGATTTCTTGCTGAAAATCCGCGGTTCGCAGAGGCATGCGAAAAGGCCGGCATTGTGTTCATTGGGCCCAGTTCTCAAGCCCTATCTCTGGTCGGTGACAAAGTGGCATCGCGAAAGACGGTACAAAAAGTTGGTGTTCCGATAATACCGGGTATGCAACTTGCCGGGAGAGGAGCGGCTGCTCTTAAAGAGTCAGCAGCAGAGATCGGTTACCCCGTGATCGTAAAGGCTTCCATGGGTGGCGGTGGTAAAGGGATGCGCATCGTCCGCAACGCCGACGATCTTGAAGCGAGTATAGCGGCGGGGCAGAGGGAGGCGAAGAGTGCTTTTGGTGATGAAACGGTTTATCTTGAGAAGTATGTCGAGAGGCCGCGGCACATTGAATTTCAGGTGCTGCGGGATCAGCACGGCAACGCAGTGCATTTGTTCGAACGTGAATGTTCGATACAGAGACGCCATCAGAAAATAATCGAAGAAACACCTTCTACTGCTCTCGATAGCGATTTACGAGCACGTATGGGTGAAGCGGCTAAGAAGGTGATCGAAGCCTCGGATTATACCAATGCAGGGACGGTTGAATTTTTGCTGGACGAGAGCCGCCGTTTCTATTTTCTTGAGGTCAACGCGCGCGTCCAAGTTGAACATCCGATCACGGAAATGGTCACCGGCGTAGATCTCGTGCACCAGCAGATAATGATTGCGGCAGGTGAGCGGATCGGTTTGGAGCAGGCGGCAATTAAGCAGTACGGGCACGCGATCGAAGCGCGGATCTATGCTGAAGATCCCGAGAACAATTTCCTTCCCTGCCCGGGGAAGATCTTTTACCTGAACGAGCCCTCCGGTCCAGGAGTGAGGATCGATTCTGGCATATTTCAGGGATGGGAGGTGCCGCCGCATTATGATCCAATACTGTCGAAAATGATTGCTTGGGCCAGTGACCGCAGAGTGGCAATAAAGCGCGTTTCCAATGCGTTGAACGATTATGTGATCCTGGGCATAAAAACGAACCTCGGTTTTTTGAAGCGCATCATGGGTACGGCGAAGTTTTCCAAGGGAGATTATCATACGCATTTTATTGATGACAATGAACGTGAACTGCGCATGCCCGATAGCAGTATCCATAAAGCAGTTGCC
>JBFEPB010000393.1:0-2146 GCA_041550295.1 bacterium
AACTATACCCTTCGTAATATACAATCCTAATCCGCTACCCCTTTCTGCTGCAGAGAAATGTTCAGGATTCTGGTTTATCGTGACGAATTTTTTGAATAATTTATTGATATCTCGTTTCTCTAAGCCAACAGGAGGTTAATTGGGATATCAGGAGTTTTACGGATTCAAGTTAGAGCCATTTGCCAACCATCCGGACCCCAAGTTCTATTTCAACTCTCCCCAACATGCGCTTGCAAGGGAGTATTTATTGCATGCGGCACGTGGCGCAAGGGGACTTGCAGTACTTCTTGGCGATATCGGCACTGGCAAGACGACACTCTCGCGCAAGATCCTCAGCGAACTATATGCGATGGGTAAATATCAGATTGGGTTGATCGTTTTGACCCACTCTGAATTCTCGCCGGCCTGGCTTTACACGCGAATCGCAAACCTCATTGGTCTGCGTGATCTCAGCGATTCAACAACCGAGATAATCGCCCGTATTTCGCAGCGGTTGAATGAGATCTATCACCGTGACGAAAAGACAGTGATCATTATCGATGAGGCGAACAAGATCGACAACCCCAGCGTGCTGGAGGAAATAAGGGGTCTCTTGAACCTTGAGATCGGTGATACGAGGCTTCTTTCTTTCATTCTCAGCGGATTGCCCGAACTTGAAAACTTCATTTCTTCGAATCGTGCTTTGTATCAGCGTATTGCAGTGAAGATAAGGCTAAAGTCAATGGGCAGTGATACGATCAGGTCCTACATTGCGCACCGGCTCAATGTTGCCGGTGGTGAAGATGAGATTTTCAGTCCCCGGGCGATTGATTTGATCTGCCGCTATTCAGAAGGTAGACCGCGGCTCGTGAACATAATCTGTGATAATGCGTTGTTAGAAGGTTTTTTACAGAATAAACGGGAGATAGATGAGGTACTGATCGAGAAGGTAGTAAGCAACCTGGGTTTGAAATTTGAGTAATGGCGGAGTTAGCTGAACTAAAAAGAAAAATTGCTGAATTGGAGGCGAAGGGCGCTTTCAATGACGCTATTGAAGAGCTCGAGAATGCCGTTTTGGAATTCCCGAGTGAAGGTTCTCTGTACAACAAACTTGGTGATGTATACCTCAAAGTAAACAAACAGAACAACGCACTGAGCACCTATGAAAAGGGTGCCAGGGTGTTTATGGAAGAAACCTACTACCCGAATGCAATAGCCCTCTGTAAAAAAATCCTGCGATTCGACAAGAATCGCACTGAGATCTATAGACTTCTTGGGGAGCTACATAAAGAGTTGGACCAAAAAGGCGAAGCGGCGAACTACTTGCTCGAATATGCCGACCGAAAGCGCCGGGCGAATGATGTTGACACGGCACTGAAGACTTATGACATGATCAAGGAACTGGTTCCGAACAACGCGCGGATTCTAAAAACCATCTCGGCAATATATGAACAAGTTGGAAAGAAGGAACGCGGTACTGAATTGTTGGAGCAGGCAAGGGAAATCGAGACGAAACACGAAAAATTCAAAGAAACGGTACTCGAAGAGAAGGCTAAGGAGATAATAGAACCGACGGTAGTGGCGGAGGAGTCTGGAGAGCTGGTAGAGCAGGAAGTCAGGGATGAAGTCGAGCAGGTAGAGGAGCCTGTGAGGCTGGAGGAAATAAAAGAGGTCGGGAAGGATAAGGGACCCAGAGAGGGGATGTCGATTGAGGACATGGTTTCGCCAGAAGTTGCTGAATTGCTCAAGGATGAAGAACGCAGCACTCCGAGTGGGGCGGAAGTGGTCGAACAACTATCTGAAATCGATAAGACTATCGAATTGGGTGAGTTGTACCTGAAGCTTAACTCGGTCGAGGAGGCGATCGATTGTTTTCGGGATGCCGAGAAAGTATCGTGGCGGAACAAGGACTATGAGAAGGCGATGATGCTGAATACAAAGATTGCCGATCTGAGGCCTTTTGATTTGAAATCACGGCAGCATCTTGTTGAAATAGCGCGCATGAGGAATGATAGTAATCACCAGGTTACTTTCATGCTTGAGCTAGCCGAAGCGCTGAACCGCCGTGAGGCAAAGAGTGAGGCAAAAAAAGTATATCGTGATATACTGCAAATAGATCCGGATAATCCGGTAGCCAAGGAGCGGGCCGGAACTGTGGCTCCGGTCG
>JBFEPB010000394.1:0-2142 GCA_041550295.1 bacterium
AAGCACTATGGAGTAGAATCCGGATCACAGTATGAACTTCTCCTGCCCGGCAAAATGCCGTTTGTCGGCCATGCACATCCCTTGACCCAGGTGTTCAACGAATTGGTCACGTTTTTCACCAGTTTTGGCTTCAGTGTCGCGACCGGTCCTGAGATCGAATATGATTGGTATAATTTCGAAGCCCTCAACATCCCCAAAGATCATCCTGCGCGTGATATGTTTTCAAGTTTTTATATTAAAGATGATCTGTTGCTGCGAAGCCATACCTCACCCGTCCAGATCCGGGTCATGGAAAAACAAAAACCACCGGTCAAGATCGTCTGTCCTGGCAGGTGCTACCGGTACGATGCATTCGATGCAAGTCACTCGCCGGTCTTTCACCAGCTTGAAGCGCTCTATGTCGATAAGGACGTCAGTTTCGGAGAACTCAAGTGGCTTTTACGGGAATTTGTCAAGTTCATGTTCGGTCCTAAAACCAAATATGAACTGCGACCATCTTTCTTCCCATTTACAGAACCATCGGGCGAGCTGGCGATCAGCTGTACGATCTGCAACGGTGATGGATGTTCGGTCTGTGGAAACACCGGATGGCTCGAATTAATGGGCTGTGGTATGGTCCATCCCGCAGTTCTGAAAAGCGTGAAGATCTCACCAAAACACTACACCGGCTATGCGCTGGGCATGGGGATCGAGCGGGTCGCAATTATCAAGTATGTTATCGATGATATCAGAACGTTCTATAATAATGATATGAGATTTTTGGAGCAATTTTAAATGCTGATATCGATACGGTGGCTTGAAGAGCTGCTTAAAACGCAGATAGACATCGACGGTCTCGGGAAGCGCGTGCTTGCCCTCGGGCTTGAAGTAGAAGACCTGCAGCATGTTGCGCCAGAGGGTATACTGGTCGGTATGATAGATGCGTTACGACCACATCCCCACAAGAAGAACCTCAGTGTTCTCGACGTCAAGACGAACAAGCAACTGCAGATAGTGACCGCGGCAAGAAATTTGAAATCCGGTGACCGGGTGCTCGTGGGACCAGTGGGAGCCGTGCTGGCAGGACAGCGGATAGAAGAGAAAAAATTCGATGGTGTCACATCACAGGGCGTGCTCGTGAGTGAACAGGAACTAGGTCTTGCCGAACGCTCAACCGGTGTTATCACTCTTGAAAAAGGCTCAGCAGGCCAACGCTTCAAGGACGTCTTCGATGATTGCATACTCGATATGAGCACGACACCGAACCGCCCGGATTGGCTGTCGGTCGAAGGCATCGCGCGTGACCTGGCAACAGTACTTGACATCGACTACGTAAAGCATGCCTCAACCGAAAAATTCTACAGAAAAATCCAACGCAACCGCACCGGAAAATATAAGCTCAGAATAGGTGACAAAAAGGGCTGCCCGCGTTATACGGCGCGTCTTTTCGAGGATGTCATGATCGCAGAATCCCCGTTCTGGATCAAGTGGCGCCTGCACTGCATGGGCATGAATGCGGTCAACAACGTTGTCGACATCACGAACATCTGCATGCTTCTAACCGGTCAACCGCTCCATCCCTTTGACCTCGACCTCCTCACGGGCGGCATTACCATACGAAAGGCACATGCCGGTGAGACCTTCACCACGCTCGAAGGAACACGCTACACCCTGGATAAGAACGACCTCCTCATCACCGACAAACAGGGACCTATTGCCCTTGCCGGTATCATTGGGGCGCAGCGTGCGCAGATATCACCGAAAACGAAACGCGTGCTCCTGGAAAGTGCCTATTTCGATCCCAAGAGAATTGCGCATACATCACGGCGCCTGGGGATCGCGACCGAAGCCTCCACTCGTTTCGAAGAAACTGCCGATCTCGCCGTTATAGACGCAGTATCGGCAATGACCGGAGAATTATTCAAAAAATACTGCCGGGCACAGGAAACCGAATTCATCTCTTCTGGCGAACACGCACGGGCAGTCCGCATACGGTTCTCTCCTGGACGAATGAATAGCGTTCTCTCCCTCACGTTGTCCGGAACACAGATAAAACGGCTGCTGAGAAAAATAAATATCATAACGACCGGCACCACAATGCTCGCCGCGAAGATCCCACATTACCGGCGCGATCTGCACATTGAAGAAGATATTTTCGAAGAA
>JBFEPB010000395.1:0-2131 GCA_041550295.1 bacterium
AAAATGCCGATAGAGGAAATTCAAATAGAAATAATCATACTGAATTCGGCCTTTGAAAAGATACGCATATGATACATTACCCTGATCATGCTGCCTCACAACCTCTCCTGAAACGAAGGTATTGAATACAGGTATCAGGAAAGAAGCGCCAACGAACTGACGCGTGCTATCATGTGAGAGCGTTGAAATCTCCGGATAGAAATTCGGATCATAACTGTCCAGAGGAATATCGATCCACTTCTTGTCAGGAGCGATGGCGCGGTCATATTCAATACGCATCGCTTCGAGCGATAACCTGGCACCTGGTGCGGCTTTTTCGATCGGGGCAAACCCAATGTTGAATCCATACGTTTGCTCCTTAACCTTGTCCTTGTATACTTCCAGCCGATAGGGATTGTTGAATATCCTCCAGAATGTACCGTCCGGATTCAATATCGCATCGCGCAGCGTATTGGAATAGAAGAAAGCTGGCACAAGAGAAATTTCCCGCCACGTGATCAAGAAATCACCGGCCGCGCCAAAGAAAGTGAAACCGTAGTTTTCAGTCAGGTCTCCATAAAGTCCTGATGATCGTTCGAAGATCCTCGCGCGGTATTCATCGCTGTTATCGATCATAAGACCTTCCCCCCATACGATCCGGTAATTACCTATGTAAAAACTCTGCACCGGACCGCTGTTCACGATGCCTGCATACCCTTTTGTTTCTTTGTAGTACTCATCGTATTGAAATGCGCCGCGCAGCTTCTGCTGATAGTTTATCCTAGCCCTTGCCTGTACGTGGGGGCGTGGCCGCAAATCTGTCAGGCTATCTAATTCGTAGTTCAGATTATTTCTCAGCCAATTCACCTCGTACCCTTGCCACCCGTATACATCCATTAGATCAGTGGCAAGTGTATCAAACCCGCTGACTGCACTCTCCAGGTATGATATCCTGGTTGCGATATTGTCATCTTCCCCAACATCGAACCGGTTAGTATGCGATACTTTCAAGCGAACGCTGCCATATGGACGTGCAATCGCCGGTTGGGGCTCATATCTGATATACTTGCGCAAGGACGTATAGGCGTAATTGGAGAGATCTTTTACCCTTCGGAGATCGCGGGCCGAACCAATGGTCCGGTATTGCCGGTGACGGATTATCGCCGCGGCATCGATGGGCGTCATTCGGTCGATATTAAGCAGGTCGCTGAACGTTGCATCGTTTATGAACATCGGCGACCGTATCAATTCTTCCCAGACATCGATGGCGGCTTTAGAAGGCGGCTCCTCGCTGGCCAGTTTTCTCTGCTCGTACAGTATTGATCCCCACTCTGTCCGCTCCAGCGATGGAACAATGACCTTTACTAGAGGTTTTATCTTTTCAAACACTACGCCGTCGATTCCCGGGATCTCACGTAATTCATACACCGAGTTGAAATACCCGTACAACACCCGGTATTCGTGGATGCGGTACGCGGTTATCGAATCGACTGGTAATTGATAGAGTTCTTCAAGAGGAGCACGGTTAAGGTCTATCTTAACCACCAGAAAGAGAATCAATAGCATCTAAATCTCAGAATGCGAAACCGATAGTAACCGTATGGCTCCAAGGTAGTTCTGGAATGAATTCAGCAGCGTAGTCAAAACTGATGAGCTTATAAGCGATCCCAACACCAGCGGCGATCACCATAGGATTTGTCTTTACCCCGCTGCGCAGATAAAGAAGATCAAACAATTTTAATTCTGCTGCAAGATGGACCCTCATATCATCATCCTTCATGGAGAAATCTATCTCCGATAGGATATCGTCGAACGGCTCGTAAGCCAGACCCGCTCTCAATTCGGGCAGCAGTTCTCCTTCCTCTGCTGAACCAAATTGCGGACCATTTATGTTGTGACCGTATACACCGAGTGACCATCTCTTGTATAACCTGCCGAGAAAGCCAACATTCAATCCGTAGGCATAGCTGCTGCCGGTGCGGGCATTGTCGATTATATGAAGATCCCCGGCCACGCCAAATTTGAAAGATTCACTGAAGCTCGAACCATATGCCATGCTCACTGCCTGCTCTTTTTGCTCGGAAAATCCGAATTCGCTCAGTACGACACCAAATACTCCAATAAACAGAGGCCGCGCATACCCGATATGAAT
>JBFEPB010000396.1:0-2126 GCA_041550295.1 bacterium
CGATTCGTCAAAAGCTACAGTCACCGATGCTAGGTCGGCAAGATTCACTCTACCAGTTGCCCTTACGATATGACCGATCTCGGTCTGGGGGGCGATCAATCTAATGTCATTGAACCAGATAGTATCGGTTAGCGGGGTCGTGTTCTGATTCGCGATCGCAAGTTCAAAAAACTGATTTACCGAGAGCGAAGGGTTGCCGACAACCGTGTACTCAGAATCACTTGCCAAACCTTTACCCTGAGTTATTTGCTTCAGGTCGAGGAAGCGTTCCATCGATACAGTGAACGTGCGCCAGCCTCTGCCGCCGGACACCGCCACACCATTTTCGAATTCTGTTTTGTACTCATAATAGTTCACAGAATCACTGCCTATACGCAGTGAGACGACAGGATTTGAATGCAGTGAATTCAGATAGAACATGAGCGTATCATAGGCACGATAGTCTTCGTTGCCATCGGTTTGCCGGTGGGCTACGCACTTATGACCCTCCCTGATATTCTCCAGACGCAATTCCAGCGCTCCTTCACTCTTGACCTGTCCGGTCAGAGGATCACGCTCGAGGACAAACGGAGATTCGTAATAGGAATGAGTTCTCGTGTTAACCGGTGTCAGTGTAAAAACCTCGCTCGAATCCCAGGTCGAAAGGTCTCCCTTGATTCCATAGTTCTTCCATCTACTGCCAGTGGCATAGAGGCGGTAGATTTGCAGCGTCTCGGCACTGGAAAAATCATCCATCCATATCCGCACGTATCGAATATTACGCCAGTCCGGTCTCCCTAGCACCGTGTCAAATGCCATCGTGTCTTTGATCGGAATACGGAACATCTTCCAGCCTTCCTTCAACCCAGCATTCTCGACCATGAACTTGGTTGAATCCAGATCAACCGAATAGCTGTAGTATATATTATCCACATTAAGAATCCCATTACGGTCGATGTCTTCTGTATTCCACAGACGATTCCCCTCACTGCCATTTATCCCGCCAGTGTAATCGCTCTCCGCAAAATCGTCATTCCCGTCGTCGCCTGCCACGGTCTGATCATCATCACCCATCACACCGTCGTACCCGGTATCCTCTGTGCTTTCATTCCATGAACCGTTGCGATCGCGATCTTCATCGTCAAGAACACCAAAACCAACAAGCGCCCCCTCGCTATTGCGCCGCAATTGGTCCTCGGCAATTTCCTGACCCCAGTCCACATGGAGACGGCCGCCCCTACCATTTATTATCAATTCAAAGGTCTCACAATCATCAAAATTCTCACTGTACATGTACTGCATGAGACCACCGAACGATGAGAGGTCATCCGGGTCGAATACTACGCGCAGAACGTGAGCCGTCTCGTTCGGATCAAGCGGGTCTTCATAGATATCAGCCGCGCTCAGGATCTCATCACCTCTAGGATTGTACCAGACCACCCTTTGAGTCGCCAGATCCTCCTCCTGCCTCCCCGCTGGTTTTGATGACTGCACCCAATCAGTATATGCGATCGAGATCTCATTACTGACAATAGTTGATGATTCCAGGTCGTCGAGATAAACCTCGCCTTCTGAATTTAGATTCGATACTGAGTACGCCGTCTCAACGTTCAAGTTTATTTTCGATTCGGTTTCAGTCTGCACAAGAGGTAGAAAATCGACCGCTCTGGTAAGGAACGGCAAACTCTGCGGCAATGCAAGATCTGCTTCCCACACTATCCGATTAAAAGGCTCCTCGCGCAGCCGTACACGATCCGTGGGATAAGATTCAGTGCGATAAAAGAAAGAAGAACCTAACGCAGCGTCACCAAATGGCTTCATGCTCGCCCTCAGTCCGATGAGCGATTTCTGAGCAGCTGAGAAGAAAGGCGCATATTCAGCGTGTATCTTGACCTGCGCGGTCGGCGGTATGACCTTCTTGAATTCAAGTTCACCTTTGTCGAGGTTGACAAAATAGTCAACACCCTCGGTCTGCTCAGCACCGTCGACATAGACGGTCACATCGACAACGTTGGGCGGCAGTGTAAAAACCGGCTTGGACTCCACCGTCTTCTTGTAGAGGTAATACTTACCACTGCCTTGCATGTAGTAAGGATTCTCGTATATCTCGAGGTCCGGATCATCGAGCGTATCCGAAGCAAACGGCA
>JBFEPB010000397.1:0-2122 GCA_041550295.1 bacterium
TCACGGCAAGACGACAACCACATCGTTGGTGAGTGAGGTGCTTCAGATGGGCGGTCTGTCGCCGACCGCGGTCATAGGAGGTATTGTTATTGGCAAAACACAGGCGACGCTTGGCGCCGGGAATTATCTTGTGTGTGAAGTGGATGAATCCGACAAATCGTTCCTCAGAGTCTACCCTTCATTCGCCGTTATTACTAATATCGAAGCGGAGCATCTTGATTACTATCGGGACCTTGATGAGATCAAGGAGCACTTTGGACACTTTGCCAATCATGTGCCCTTCTGGGGTAGTGTATTCCTTGGGGTGGACTCGCCTGTGAGCAGGAACGTTATGCAGAGCATACGACGCCAAGTGATCACATACGGTTTTGATGATGGCGCTGATCTGCGTGCCGAAAATCTCGAAAAATATGATTTTGGTGTTTCTTTCAAGGTGAGATACCGCCGCAAAAATATCGGCAGGTTCAGAATCAATTTGCCAGGCCGGCATAATGTTGCGAACGCCCTGGCAGCCATAGGAGTAGGCCTTGAGCTGGGTCTCAGGCGAAACGACATACGCGAGGCAATAAGATCTTTTCGGGGTGTTCACCGCCGCATTGAGTACATCGCAAATATCAAGGGTGTTCGGATATTCGACGACTACGGTCATCATCCGACGGAAATCGCGGTTACCTTACAGACGTTGCGCGACTACTTTCCAAGGCAGAGAATCATCGCTGTTTTTCAGCCACACCGTTTCACGCGTACCTATCATCTCTTTGACCAGTTCGCCAAATCCTTTTTCAACGCCGATCTGGTCATAGTGACCGAGATATATGCTGCGCACGAAATGCCAATAGCTGGTGTGACCGGTCAGGCGCTTGCCAAACGACTTGCCCGCGAGCAAGGGGGCATTCATTTCATCGGTAAAATAGGACGAATCCCAGGTTTTCTCAAACGGATATTGAAAGTGGGCGATGTCGTTGTCATTCAAGGGGCGGGCGATATCAATCAGGTGGCAAGGACATTGATGAAGGAACTGAAATGAAAAATCCTTTTTCCCTGGTGTCGAACATCAAGGTGATTGCTGATGAGCCATTGGCCGAGCACACATCATTTCATATCGGGGGCAAGGCTCGGTTTTTTGTCAGTGTATATTCGAGGCAAGCATTGAAAATAGTACTGCAGATAATCGGAAGAGAAGCGTTACCATTTTTCGTGATCGGAGCCGGCACCAACATTCTTTTTCCTGATTCAGGATTCCCCGGAGTGGTTCTGAAACTGGGAGGGGTGTTCAAAAGAATAGGGCACCGAGACGGGTTGTTTCGATGTGGAGGAGCGGTCTTGATCAGGGATTTTCTGTATGAATCACTCAGGATGGGTTATGGTGGTGCAGAGTTTCTGTCCGGGATACCGGGTACGATCGGCGGTGCGGTGAAAGGCAATGCCGGTGCATTCGGGAATTCGATCGGTGATATCATCGATGGTGTCGCCTTGATCGATCAGCATGGCGCGGAGGCCGTACTGACCAGGAAAGAGCTGGGCTTGAGCTATCGCGGTTCCACCATCGAAAACGGCTTTGTCGCCGTCGCCGTGGATCTGATGTTGAGAAAAAAAGACAGGCGCCGAATTCGGAGCATCATCGAGAAGAATCTGAGACAGCGCAGAAAGAAGCAACCGTCCGGTTATTCGGCTGGGTCTTTTTTCAAGAATCCACCCGGTCATGCGGCTGGTGAATTGATCGAGAGATGCGGGTTAAAGGGTTTCTCGATCGGTGGTGCCGTGGTCAGCGAGAAACATGCCAACTACATAATCAACAAGGGCGGGGCACAAGCTGCTGATGTTATCACCTTGGCCGAACATGTCAAGAAGATTGTGTTCATGAAAACAGGCATAAGACTCGAAGAAGAGGTGAGACTATTAAAGTAATCGCCATCCTGCTCTTAATCATCGTTTTTGCGACATTTGCGTTCGTGCTGTTGCGGAAACGCGAACAATATGTGACGCTCGATGAAGTAATACCTGGAGGCACCGTAGTGTCCAGCGTGGATGGCGTCGTCGAGTATAAGGGTGTTCGGTATCTGCTGAGCACCAATGATCTTAGAATGAAAAAACATTTATTAGAAAAAATGAACTTAATGGA
>JBFEPB010000398.1:0-2117 GCA_041550295.1 bacterium
ACGCGGATGATGACGGAGACCTCGATCTCGCAGCAGGCGGTTGGTTTGCACCGGTCGGTATATTCCAGAACACCGATGGCGAGCTCAGCGATACCTTCATGTGGAAATATACAGGCAACGGGTTCAAACAGCAGGTCGCCTGGGCAGATTTCGATGAGGACGGCATCACAGACGACAGCGACACGTTTATCGGCAACGGCATCACACAGCTCTTTTATGTAAGCAATGCCCCGGTTCAATCACTGGTGTCCGTTACCATCAACGGCATCGCACTCGAACCAGGTGATTACTGTTATGACATCACCGACGGCTGGCTCTCTCTCGGCACCCCGCTGCCTGACGGCGATGTGTTAACGGTTACCTATGAATACTCAACCGACCTCGATCTCGTGTCCACGGGCACGAGTGTTATGCTCTTTGAAAATCAGGTAACCGGTCTACAGGAACAACATAATAACACAATGCCGCCAACGCATACGAACACCAAGATAATTACCGGTACACTCGTCCTGCCCGACAGTCTCGCATACACCGTGTATGATACCTCTGGCAGGCGCAGAGTTCCCGGCATGCTCTCGTCGGGGACGTATTTTGTCGAACATCAAGGACGTATTGTTTTCAAAGTCGTAAAATTGAAATAAGGAGGTTAGATGATATTCTTGCTGTGTACATTACTTGCCGTGAACAACAAATCGGTAGAGGTACGGTTTACCGATACCGCACCGCGTATCGACGGAATCATTGAGGATGTATGGGCGATGGCAGATTCGGCGTATGATTTCATACAGCACGAACCATATGAAAAAACAGATCCCAGTGACAGGACGGTAGTCTATGTGCTTCAGGACGCGGAAAATCTTTACATCGCTTTTCGCTGCTATACTGACAACATAAAACCGATCGCCGCTTTTACAAAGGATGAGGACCACCTCACCATAGGCATCGACCCGTTCGGCAGCAAAACGAGTGGATATTATTTTCAGGTCTTTGGCAGCCAGATAAAATACGATGGGTGGATCCATGATGACGGACGCGTCTACGATGATTCCTGGGAAGGTATCTGGTACCGCGCAGTGCAGATCTTAGACGATCGTTATGAGGTTGAGTTTAAAATACCATTCAAGTCGATCCGCTATAAAAAAGGACTCACTACATGGGGCATTCAATTCCGGCGCTATTATGCCGCAAACCGGGAAGAGGATTTCTGGACCGAAGTGCTTCAGAACGAGGGCGACCTCGTGTCAAAATGGGGTACGCTCGAGAATATCGATCCGCAGGCAACCGGGTACTATTTTGAACTATATCCAGAAGCGTATGTGAGAGTGGACCGGGACTGGTATGAAACCGAGCCGGAAAGAACAGATACGATCGACGCCAAGCCGAGCATAAGCATGAATGCCAAATGGGATATAAGTCCGCAAACGAGCCTCAACGCGACCGTACTTCCGGACTTTGCCCAGATCGAATCCGATCCGTTCACCCTGAACCTGGGGCGGTACCCGACATATCTTCAGGAGCGGAGACCGTTTTTTCTCGAAGGTCAGGATGTGTTCCGCATGTCAGATTTCGGCGGGTGGGGTTTCTTCGATCCGCTCGAGATCTTTTATTCCCGACGCATCGGCAAATCCCTGAACGGTGATGCCGTTCCGATCCTGGGCGGGTTGAAAATCACCCACAAGACCGAGGGGCTCAATGTGGGCATGCTCGGCGCATATACCGATGAATATACCGACGCCGATACGGTCATTGAACCGGACCGCTGGTTCGGAACGCTCAGGGCAAAACAGCGGGTATTCGATAATTCAGACATCGGCATGCTGTTCTGCGGCACGCGCGCGGATGAGGAAAATTATAATTATGCCCTGGGTCTCGACGCAGTCTACCGGAAAGGTGCTCATCAGTTCATCATGCAGGGTGCGGCAAGTGATAAGAACGATTCCCGAGGCTGGGCAGTGAACACCGGGTATTTCGGGTATATCAAAAATTTCATCACGTTCGCTTCGGGAGGCATAGTCGACGATTCGTTCGATGTCAGCGACATCTGGTTTGTAACATTGGCTTGCATGAAACGTCTATTCTTCATGATCGGTCCGTATAAACAGTTCCTCACCGGTCCG
>JBFEPB010000399.1:0-2112 GCA_041550295.1 bacterium
CGATGCAAGAACGCCGTAAACGATGCCTAGGAGCGGCCGGGTCGGCATTGTGTGCCGTGATGTTTTGTGCAGCGTACTGAACAATACCGCGAAGATGATGAGTAGTACACCGAATATCTGGAGGTAAGTAAGACTTTCGTTCAACCAGATATGCGAGAAGGTAATGATAAACGGGCTGTACATGCAGACGACGATGCCGGTCAACCCAGCGCCTAGTTTATTCAGGCTCTGAAAGAACAGAGTGTCGCCGATGCCAATGCCGAGTACACCGCTCAAGAGGAGCAGGAAGTATACCTCTGCTGATGTCTGAAGAAAGAGCTTGTGGCCGAGCAGCAATATCGTCGGTATGAGCAGCAGAATAGCCAGGATATTCTTGAACGCATTAAGAGCGAGAGGATGTACAGTCTCGCCACTTTTCTTGAATAATGTGACGGCAAGTGCCCAGACCACTGCGGTTAGCAGCGAAAGAACCTCACCTGAGAAGGGGAAGACCGATTGCATCGGCCATTATATCGCAAAAAACGACGCAAGACAAGTCCTTGTCACATCTTTGTTATCATTCAATGCTTGACCCTATATTCATCTGCAAATATAATGGAATGTCTGTAAATGTGGTACATGAAGCCATGATAAGAGGAGGTATGCATGGATAATACTAGGAAATTCGGTCTAAGTACTTTGCTGCCCGTTTTCTTGTTTTTGATCATCAATGTACATGGACAGGAGCATGAGTGCAGCAAAGGATCGTCTGACATTGACCCTGAAAACAGCTGCGTTTTCAAAGGGAGTCTCGAGATCGGTTTTATCGACGTGATCTCACACACGATACAGTTTGGCTCGAACGGCACTGAATTCGATTACGTAGCAGAAGGCGGACAGGATATACTGTTTAGGTTCAGACGCTTAACGGCCGAACTTACGATTGGTCAGCGCCATAGTCTGATATTGCTTTTCCAACCTCTGGAAGTACAGACTGAAGCGTTGCTCACTCGTGATATAGTAGTTGACGATCTTGTTTTTCCAGATGGCACAGCCATGGCGTTGCGTTATGGTTTCGACTTCTGGCGTCTGAGTTATCTGTACGATTTCATGAAAGAACGGGATCGAGAGCTCGCGATCGGTCTTTCCCTACAACTGAGGAACGCCTCGATAAGTTTCCGTTCCTATGATGGTACACTATTCCGGATAAACCAGAATGTAGGGCCGGTTCCGATATTCAAGTTCCGCACGAGGCTGCCGCTGGGCGAGAGGTTCTGGTTCGGCAGTGAAATAGACGGGTTTTATGCGTCGGGAAAGTACATAACCGGCAGCGAGAATGATTTCGTAGGCTCGATTCTTGATGCGTCGATTCGCGTGGGATGCGAATTGAGCAGATCCTCTGATGTTTTTCTAAATGTCCGTTACCTGGGCGGTGGGGCGCGGGGGACTGATGAGGACGATCCGGGGCCGGGTGATGGTTATACTGATAACTGGCTCCACACGATGACGGTCACATTAGGTACGTATATAAAATAGAAATTATCCCGAAGAATCTTGCCGTCTGCAAATTACGGAGGGGTGGTTACCGCAGAATGTCAGTCTTTCGTGGCTACATTCATCTCGTCAAAGAGAATAGCCGGGTAATAACCAGTATACGCCGGATGGATTTTGTTCTCGATATCCACCACACGCTTCATGACTGAATAAATGTTGCCGGCAATCATTGCATCTTTGATCCGACCGATGACCTCGCCCTTCTCAACATAGAGACCGGGTGACGGTCCGATCGAAAAATCTCCGTTTGGTATGTTTCCGCTGTGAGCTCCCAGCGCACCACAGACAACGATGCCCCGATCAATTTTTTCAATGAGCTGCCAGAACTCGGTAGTGCCAGGCCTGATCATGATGTGTTTCAGGGCAGGCACCGGTTTTGTTGAGAGTGTGTCACTGCTCCAGCGTGAGCTTTTATAACCGTTACCGGTTGGTTCAGTCTGCAATTTTGCCGCATAGTAAAGGTCATAGTAATAGTTCTGGAGCGATCCTTTATCAATGATCACCATTTCCCTTGACGCCACACCTTCATCATCAAAGGCGCGGGCACCAGGATGTGCGTCTTCGAGTGGATTGTTCACG
>JBFEPB010000400.1:0-2107 GCA_041550295.1 bacterium
ACCTCGGTCAACTTGCCGACCTCTTTTATTTGGCCTTCAATGATGATGCCCACGCGGTCACAGACTGCCTCAGCATCAGGCAAAATATGCGATGAGAAGAAAATCGTCGTACCTTTCTTTTTCTCTTCGAGAATGAGGTCTTTTATTTCTTTTCGGCCAATCGGGTCGAGTCCGGTAAGAGGTTCATCCAGGATCAATAGTTTCGGCGAACCGATCAAGGCCTGCGCAATGCCGATGCGCTGAAGCATGCCTCGTGAATATGACCTGAGCTGAACGCCCATCGAGGTGGCGAGCCCAACTCGTTCGAGCATTCCAATACATGCTTCCTTGTGCTCATTCAAACCACTGAGCAGGGCATGGATCTTGAGGAACTCGTAACCGGTCAGATGTTCGTAGAAATACGGCGATTCCGGCAAGAAACCTATCTTTTCTTTCGCACCGAGCGAGTCCGGCTCCATGCCGAATATGGTTGCATTGCCTGAGTCGGGTCTTATAAGACCTGTTATTATCTTTATAGTAGTCGTCTTGCCTGCACCGTTGGGGCCGAGGAAACCGAATACCTCATTCTCGTTGACCTCCAGCGAGATTCCCTGGAGCACTTCCTTTTTCTTTTGCCAGAAATGATTCTTAAAACTGCGTCTGATATCTTTTAGCAATATCGCTGGATGCATCGCATAAAATATACATATAATTGGCCGTTTGTAAAGTGGTCATGGTGTTGCGGCACGCTTGACAGCCATGTGATTTTATGTACAATAGAAACTCACGAAAGGAGGCTACATGTTCATTATTTTGGCACTTTCTCTCGCGTTACCGCAGGATTATGTCAATCTTGTGATGAACGAAAAATATGATGAAGCATTGCAGTATTGCGCGGAAATGATCGAGAAAAACAAGGACCCTTACAGTTGGAAGCTTGAGATGGGTGATATTTACTATAACAAGTTGTTGGATTTCGGTAAAGCCGAGGAAATATACAGAGACATTGTAGAAAACTACAAACACAAGGACGGTTGGGCATACTACCGTCTGGCTCAAGTCCTTGAAATCCAGGAAGATTATCTGAATTCCGCAAAGATGTATGAAATTGTCGCAACGCGCTTCCGAAAGGCTCCACTCGATTCGTTCGCGCTGAGCGGTGTGGAGCGCTGCTTCAAGAAGAATTACCAGGACTATGTCGCAGTCGTTGATGGCTACAATATAACTCGATTGGAATTGGATGAGAGGACCGGCAGGGGTGGTCAGGCTGCCCGCCCTGACGAGAGGGCATTTCTCGATCAGATGATAACTGAACGTCTGATATATACGAGCGCGGTCAAGCACGAAATAGCCAAAACCGAATGGTTCATGGATAATCTTCGGCCCATGAGCAGAAGCCTGCTGCTCGAAGAAGTACGGGTGTCTGAGATCACGGAAAAGGCTGAACCCAGCGAGAAACAGATGAGGAAATACTACAAAGAAAACAAGAACAACTACCTTCTCCGGGAACAGATTACCGGCAAAGAGATCATCGTTGAGTCGGACAGCCTGGCTCGGTTTTTGATTGATTCACTGAAAAAGGATATCGCAAGTTTCGATACTCTTGCCAAGGAGTATTCGACCGCACCGAATGCCCGCAACGGTGGGAACATGGGTTTGCTCTACCGTGGACGTAAGCCGGCGAACGTCGACTCAGTGATATTCAATATGGAAGTCAACACATTGAGTGAGGTTTTACCACATGACGACAAATACGGCATATACTACATCACAACCTACAAGCCGGAGCAATATCGTGAGTATGAAGAGGTTGTGAACCAAATCGAATCTCAGGTCAGGGCAGAGAATATTGCACAGGAGGAGAAGGTACTTACAGAGAGATTGAAGAAAAAAGCGAAAACCAGGATATTCGAGGATTCTATTATCGCGGTTCTTAAAGACACGACCGAACAGAATGCCGATATCGCAGTCGCTAAGATCAATGGCCGTCGGATAACTTGGGGCGATGTGGTACAAAGGAATGAAATGCTGGCCCCACGGTTTTCCAAAATGGATCTATCTACGGTGGACAAGGTCAAAGAAATGCTGAGCACAATGTTTGATGAAGAACAAAGACTGGAACTCGGCT
>JBFEPB010000401.1:0-2093 GCA_041550295.1 bacterium
AAGCCGAAGAGCCGGCATCCACCGCGTTGAAAACCATCGCGTTTCACGGCAATCGCGCGACAGACCCGAGTGGCCATATGGGTTTGCGCAATCCGGAACGCGGATTACGTTATGAATCCCGTCTCGGCTACTCCATTGGAAAAGATAACAATCATATGGACTGGATCCGTGCGATGCAGCGCTTTGAACCGGACGGGATGACCTTATCGCAGACCTACTGCTATTTGGATGCTTTTGTGGATAAACCCATTTCACAGGAAAAACTGGATTGGTTGCAACGCGATTTTGATTTAATGCGGAAGTATGGTTTCAAGTGCCTGTTGCGCTTTGCCTATCAGCACGGCAATGTCAAAGGGCCGGAAAAAAAGTTGGTACTGCACCACATTGAACAACTTAAACCCATCATCAAAAAGAACTCGGATGTAATTTTCATTTTGCAGGCGGGAATCATCGGCATGTGGGGCGAATGGCATGGCGACACGCATAATGACGACCTTCATTCGCGGGCGGAAATAATGGCAAAGATTTTGGAATTGGTACCGGAAGATCGATTCACACAAATGCCGAGATATAAGACAATGAGCAAAGTTGACAGATACAGATGCTTCATGACTATCTCCTTAAGTTTATGATTCAAGGCTGCTTGTCATGGTTGACAATTCTACACCAACGGCACAGTAGAATCAATGAATATCAAACATATTCAAAACGCCCCGGAGATGGGGAACAGCGAAAAAATCCTTGTCAGGCTGGGATGAGTTTGCGCACCTTGATTTCGTACGGATTATCGGTTTCATTCCTATGTCTCCGGTTTGTGACAAGAGACTGATTGGGAATGTGAACTATTGCGATGAGTGTGGATCAAAGGTATAATTTACTCAATAGGAAACCTTCCACATGCGAAGGCTTTCTATTTCTTGATAAAAGGAGTCTCTATTGAACTGTGAGTTAGACATTCCGTCTCGGGTAATCATTGGAGCTGATACACGTGCTAAGGTGGCACAGGAGGTTCGGATCCTCGATTGGTCGCGTGTCTTGGTAGTATCCGATCCGTTCCACGAGAAAGCAGGGCGCACAAGTAAAATCGCACAACTGCTGAACAAGGCCGACATAGAAGTTTCTACTTGTACTAGTGTTGATGATGAGCCTGATACTGAAATGGTTTGGTGCGGTTTCCAACAGTATCAAGCTGAAAAGTGTGATGGCATTGTCGCACTGGGCGGTGGCAGCGTAATTGATACAGCTAAGACTATTTCGGTGTTAGCAAAGAATGAGGGGACTATCGAGAACCTTATGGGTATTGACAATGTTGCTCATCCAGGCGCAGGAGTGATTGCACTACCTACAACTTCGGGTACCGGTTCAGAGGCGAGTAAAGTGGTGGTAATTACCGACTCACAGAGCCAGGTCAAGATGACCGGACGCAGTAGATCTTACGTCCCGAGTATTGCAATCCTCGATTACAAGTTAACTATGAGCATGCCGAAGTCTTTGACTGCCGCTGTAGGTATTGACGCGTTAACTCATGCGATAGAGGCCTATGTTTCACGGCAAGCCAGTGATTTAACTGATCTGTTCGCTTTGAGTGCAGTGAAACTTATTTGGTCTTCGATAAGACAAGCCTGGCATAACAATACCGATGAAGATGCTCGACAGAATATGCTGATTGGATCTTTTCAAGCGGGAATTGCTTTTTCTAATGCTTCAGTTGGACTCGTGCATAGCATGAGTGAGCCGATTGGTGCCTGCTTCCACGTTCCGCATGGCTTGAGTAATGCGATGTTACTGCCGGCTGTTACTAAATTTTCTGTCGACGGGGCCCCGTCTCGATATGCAGCGATAGCTCGTTGTATGGACTTAGTCGACGGTTCTACACCCGACGAGGAATGTTGTCAGATACTGGTAAACGAATTATATCAGCTGGATCGTGAATTTGAAATCCCCTCGCCAAAGTCTTTTGGTATCGATAAGAGTTCGTACGAAGAACATATTGAAAAGATGGCTAACGATGCAGCAACAGCGGGTAGTACCAGTAACAATCCTGTAATTCCTACATTTGACCAAATCAAAGAGATCTACTGTGACACCTATGA
>JBFEPB010000402.1:0-2079 GCA_041550295.1 bacterium
ACCCGCAATACTCATCACCACCTGCGCGACATGCGGCACCGGGGTCGATGAATCAGCCTCGACCACATACGGCGTCAAACAGGTAACCGCACTGTCCGGCAAAATACCACCATAACTCGCCGTATCAGTCAAAATCGTCAAATATACATCATCCGTGGTAATCGTCGCCGTAACATTCTCGGCCGGGATAGCACCCTCGTTGGCCAGGGTTACTGCCAAATCCACGGTCTCGCCCGGCTCAAGCAAATTGTTGGCATCCAACACCTGATAACGCTGATACACCACTGCCGGCGCATAAACCGTAACACTCGGACATGATATCCAAACACTGTCCGGTAAATCATGGAACTCGAGCTCAAAATTCATCACATGACCGTTCGGACAATTGCTGGCAATGCTAAACTCATAGTACGGCGAAGAAAGCGCCGAATCACCGACCGCAATGTTGCCATACCAACTAGAATCCGTGACAAGCGATACATAGGGGTCAGAAGTGGAAAGCAGACCGTAGACCGCATTGGCAGTCGCGACACCAATATTCCTTGCCCAAACACCCAACTGAATCGTCTCCCCAGGATTCGCCTGATTATTGTTGCCGTCATTTATGATGGTCGGGCCCATTACTATGTAAGGACCGGTCGGTGAGATTATCGGTATCGAGTCGCGGTATGGTATCTTATTGTAGCCCGTAACCGTGATGTGCATGCTACCCGGCGTGTCAGGAGCAGGGTCTAGATCGATTGTGACACTGCCACTACCGTCTGTGTACCCGTGCCCTACCAGCATAGTATCAATGTAGAGACCGACCAGGGCATTGGGCACGCCTGGTACATTAACGGCAAAGGTTGCCTGCCCGAAATTGATGGTGGATGCATGATTGACCGTTATTGCCTGCGGCGTGTCGCTCCTCAACTGCAGCGATGCATCACCAAAGATGGTCCAGGCCTGTGCTTCTTGCACTGCAGTCGCGCCGCCACCATATTGTTCGATCATGTAACAGGCGCCATTGAAAAAGTAGCCGCCGGCCGTGTTCTTCTCGTCATGAGTCAGGAGATTGACTGCGCCTTCCTGGCCATAACACGGCGGAACCCAGCCTTGCGAGATAACCGACCCCCAATGGACCAGGAATCCGTCAGGTTGATTCACATCACCAACCGTTACCGATACTTCACAAAAACAATCCGGCCCATTGAAATCACCCACATAGCAGGCGACAGAAATGACAAATGGTAGCATCCAGGGATTGTTCAGTTGATTGAGGTTAGTCACGCTGAAGCCGCCACCATTGCTCCATGCGGTCGTGCTGCCATGACCGATGTAGTTTATGATGCCGGTGCCGGCTTCGATGAAACCCTTGATCATGGCGCTCGTGCCCCAGTAATCATAGCTCTTATTGACCGTGGTGTAGGTGTAGTCGAGCAAGGAATCGCGCAACCAGTTCATACGCGTCGAATCCGCATAAGGAGTACTCCCGGTCTGAGCGCTTGCAACACCCAGCCCGATGTGGTACCAGTCCACACCGAGCATGGGATCACGTTCATAGCCCACTGACCTGCTGACCTGCTTGTCGATATTTATAGAATTACCAGCACGAGAACTGAACCGTGACACAAATAGATCAGGATAGTAATCACTACCCGCAGTATATGCGTATACTGGATCTGCCTCACTGCCAGTGGCGCTGCCAACTGTTCCGATCGCCGGTACTACTTCGTTGCCATCACCAACCAGCAGTACCCAGACCAGGTCGCCTGCATCGAATTCATTTTGAATGAATGTCTTGATGCTGGTTGGATTATTTCCGATCGAGGATACGGGCACGACCTTAGTTTCGATCCCCTTACGTCTTTTCCACTCGACAAAAGGAGCGAGGTTTGAAACGTAGGAATCCTCCGTGATGATGACCATACGGCCGGCGCGCTCAGATATGGAATCATAGCGAACTATGCCGTAGTTCAAGAAGAGATTCTCGTAGATGCTGGCAAATTCCCGGGTAACGGTACGGCTGGCTCGGTGCAGGACGTTGGAACCGCCTGGTGCCGCTCGGAAAACCTCTACCACCGCGCGTTGGACAACCCG
>JBFEPB010000403.1:0-2075 GCA_041550295.1 bacterium
TCGTGACCGTACACGACCCCAGACCCGTAATTCTTGACACACGGTTACGCTTCCCGCTAAAAGCCCTCGCCTTGAACAGCGGCAAACCACCATGGATAATCACTGCTGCTAAGAGTGATGGCGAGAAAAAGCAGGAACTCGAGTCACGTGGCGCCAAGGTTATCCGTCTCAAAACCACGTCCAAGGGACGGATCGATCTACCCTGCCTGCTGAAATACCTTGCGCGGCGGGAAATCAACAGCGTCATGGTCGAAGGTGGCGCCAGGGTGATCACGAGTTTTCTCAAGGAACAGCTGGCCAACTATTTCGTCCTCACCATCACGCCGTTCTTTGTTGGAGGATTGCATGCCGTTGAACAACTGATAACGAACAAGAAAATGGGTAGAAACATTCGCTTGAGTCGCACAAAGATTATCGGCAGCAGGCGGTATGGCCGCGATTTGGTAATTTGGGGCGAATTTCAATGACGACGCTGGACAACCATGGGAAGCACCACCATGATACACAATGAGCGTATCAGCAAACTCAATGACAAACCAATCCTGAAGAAGAAATACGTTTTGTACTGGATGCAGCAGGCGCAACGAACTGAATACAACCATGCCCTTGAATACGCAGTTGAGACTGCCAATAGATTGAACAACCCGTTGCTCGTTTGCTTCGGATTGACGCCCGATTTTCCGGAAGCAAATGAACGGCACTATTATTTCATGCTTCAGGGTCTAAAGGAAATAAAAAGTGATCTGATGGAACGCAGAATACAAATGACAATTCAGCAAGGACAACCCCATGTAATTGCTGTAAACCTGGCCCGCCATGCCTGCGCTGTGATAACCGACCGCGGGTACTTGAAAATCCAGCGCGAGTGGCGCAAATATGTTGCCGACAAAACGCCGTGCTCTGTAATACAGGTGGAGACAGATGTCGTGGTCCCGGTAGAGAGCGCTTCGGTAAAGGAAGAATACGCAGCCGCGACCATACGCAACAAGATACAGCGGAGATTAAAAGATTTTCTTATCCCGCTCAGGAAAACACGAGTCAGGAATCCATCGATACACCTGACCCTCAAGCAGTATGATATCGATGACATTGATGAAGTCATAAAGCGACTGAAGATCGACCGTGGGGTCGCCCACACAAGCAAGTATACGGGTGGCACGAGCACGGCTAAGAAAATACTGAGGGCTTTCATCAAAAAAGACCTAAGGAATTTTGGCCGCGAGCGCAATGATCCTGGGACAGACATACTCTCCTCAATGAGCCCTTATCTGCACTTCGGACAGATATCGCCCTTGTATATAGCACTGCAGGTCAGAGCCGCAAAGAGCGCGGGGGCTGATTCATATCTTGAAGAGCTGCTCATACGGCGGGAGTTGAGCATGAATTTCGTTTTCTACAATCCACAGTACGATTCATATGGCGGCTTACCTAACTGGGCACAGCGAACACTGAAAGCGCATACGCGTGACCGACGTCCTTATACATACACTACTCACCAGCTAGAGCATGCACAAACGCATGATCCCTACTGGAATGCAGCACAAAAGGAAATGACCGAATACGGTAAAATGCACGGCTACATGAGAATGTACTGGGGCAAGAAAATCATCGAATGGACCAAAGATCCGCAACAGGCATTTGAGATCGCCCTGCATTTCAATAACAAGTATGAGCTGGACGGGCGCGACCCTAACGGGTACGCTGGTGTAGCATGGTGTTTTGGCAAGCATGATAGACCCTGGCCCGAACGCAGGATATTCGGCAAGGTACGCTATATGAATGCAGCGGGATTGAAGAGGAAATTCAGAATTGAGAAATATGTAAAAAGGATACTACAGGAAGAGTAGCATCGCGACTACTTATTCTTGTTGGATTCCTTGATAAAAATTTCCACCAATTTAGAGTCAAACTGCGTACCACTATGCCGCTTCAATTCCCGGAACGCGGCGCGCAGACTCTTACGTTTGCGGTAGGGCCGGTCTGTGGTCATCGCATCAAAAGCGTCAGCGATGCCGATGATACGCGCCACGAGGGGTATGTTATTCGCCCGGAGCCCAGCCGGGTAACCAGATCCA
>JBFEPB010000404.1:0-2073 GCA_041550295.1 bacterium
CGGGATACACAAAGATGAGGTATTAAGAGTGATTTCGACATTTGCCGAAACAAAATATGAAATATACATTTCACCAAAACTCTACCCGATAATCTATCACTATTCGCTGGTCGAAAAAATGGACAACTCGCCTTTTCTGAAGGTTATCTTCCATCCCCTCTCGCGCTGGGACCGTTTACTAAAGAGAATGATCGACATCACGATATCGGTAGTCGCCCTTTCTGTATTATTCCCAATTCTAACACTCATCTCCGTGCTCATCAAGATAGATACTCCGGGCCCAGTATTGCACCGACAGAAGAGGGTAGGATTACGGGGCAGGCAATTTACACTGGTCAAGTTCCGTTCGATGGTCAGTGATGCTGAAAAACATACCGGTCCAATCTGGGCCGAGAAGAATGATAAAAGAATAACCCGAATAGGAAAGATAATCAGACCATTCCGCCTGGATGAGCTTCCCCAGATCATAAATGTGTTACGGGGCGAGATGAGCTTTGTCGGACCGCGACCGGAAAGACCGGCATTTGTTGAACGCTTCCGGCGCAACATACCCTTTTACGGACTGAGACTCACTGTCCACCCTGGCATCACGGGCTGGGCCCAGGTCAAGCAAGCCTATGATCAATCTTTTGACGATGTTAGAAAGAAACTGGAATTTGACCTTGAGTATATCAACAACATCTCGATTCAGCTGGACATGAAGATCTTTCTCAAAACAGTGTTGACGGTGTTAAAGAAAGAAGGTGCTCATTAGAGACCACCCTCAAACCGATCCGAAAGATGCACGTCAGAATAGGCGAAAATTACCCCTTGACAAATTTTTTATTATGACTAGACTTAAGTATATGAAACATATTATATGTGCCTTGCTGCTCTTCGGTCTCGCTTCGGCAAACGGTCTTGAGGATTATCTTGCCGACCGCATAGAGAACCTTAATGAAGACCTGCTCCAGGCATACATCCAGCCACTGGTTACGGCGTTCGGTACCGGCATTTCAACGGGATTATTTCATTCGGCATACAGTCATGAAATACTCGGCTTCGATATTGGACTGCGCATGATGTCCATCCACATACCCGAAGCTTCGAAGTACTTTGATGGCATAGCGCTTGCATGCTCACTTGCCCTGGATTCACTGGTATGTTACGAGGTACCGTTAGAGAGCCTGAGTACCGTATTCGGACCTGAACAGGAGATAGATCTACCGCTCTCAGGAAACGCGATCGGCATCCCCACTAATATACCCACGGGTTTTGATATCTCTAGCGCGCCACTCATCGTACCGCAGTTGAACATCGGCCTTATATTCGGTACAGAACTGGCAATTCGTTATGTCCCGTTCACTTTCAATGGTTCACGGATGAAATTCCTGGGCATAGGCGTCAAGCAAGAACTGAACAAATTCCCCTTATTCAAACCGATCCGCATGCCAATTGCCATTGCACTCGGAGCGGCCTATCAGAGATTCAACATTCAAAATCAGAATAGGAAAGCCATTGCCAACACGAGCACCTGGAACCTTCAAATACTCGCATCAAAACGCCTTGGTCCTTTAGAACCATTAGTAGGTTTTGGCATAGAAAATACTAAAGCCTATTTCGACTACGTATTCGAATACGAAATACCGGACACAGCAAGCAACATACCGACCGAACTTATCACGGTTGAGCAAGAGATCAAGATGCATCTGGTAAGTCAGAACCGTTACCGCAGCATTATCGGCTGTACGCTTCGATTAGGACATTTATACATTCACTACGATTACAACTTCACACCTTACGCAACGCACAATGGAATAGTTGGATTCAGTTTCCGATAGCAACCCGCCGGTCTACTTAAGCAGGATCAGACCCAACTCAAGAGCCACCGACAGCATAGCGAGAATCAGGAAGAAACTTGACAGATCAGTGCCGGTAAGTTCCCGCCCCGGATCGATCTGCCGAATGTTGAGCAGCCGCGCACGATCCTCGCCCAGGATGCTTAGATCGCCCTCTTCTGGACGGACGTTCACACAAAGGGTCTCGGTATCAGACGAGTAAAAACCCGGCATTGTGAAAACATCACCTCTTTCA
>JBFEPB010000405.1:0-2071 GCA_041550295.1 bacterium
AAACGTACGAGGAATTCGTGAGAAGGGCCATCGAAGAGGAAGGCGTGAGATATCTGCGGGGGCGGGTGGCAAAGATCCGTCCTCTCCAGAACGGACAATATCGTGTCTACACCGAAGATACGCTGGTCGGAAGAGCCGTGCACATCGACGCGGATATGGTCGTCCTTGCCAGCGCCGTCGAACCTCAGAATGACGCTGTAGAATTGGCTCAGATTCTAGGTATTGCCTATGATGCGGACGGTTTCTATACTGAAGCTCATCCAAAGTTGAAACCCATCGAGACGGCAAGTGCTGGCGTATTTCTTGCCGGCGCCTGTCAAGGGCCAAAGGATATTCCGACGAGCGTTCAGCAGGGTAGCGCGGCAGCCAGCAAGGTTCTTGCACTTTTTGGTAAGGATACCATGGCTAAGTCGCCGCAGATCGCTACCGTAGATCCGAGCGCCTGTACCGGGTGTCTTACCTGTTCCTATGTTTGCCACTACTCGGCGATTGAGGAAAAGGAATTTGGCAAACGACGGGTTGCTGAGATCATACCTGGTAAGTGTCAGGGATGCGGCGCATGCGTGGCGACGTGCAAAGGAAAGGCGATCACGCTGGCTGGGTTCAGCGATGATGAGATTTACGAGGAGATCGTATCATGCAAATAGAAAAAGAACCGAAAATCTTGGCAATTTTGTGCAAATGGTGCAGCTATGCGGGAGCCGATCTGGCCGGCACGAGCCGGTTCGCATATCCGGCAAATGTCAGGATCGTCCAGGTACCATGTTCGGGCAGAGTCGATCCGATAATGATATTCAAAGCATTTGTTGAAGGCTATGATGGTGTTATGGTGAGTGGTTGTCATCCAGGCGATTGCCACTACGGAACCGGGAATTATCATGCGCGGCGGAGGATAGCAGTTGCCCGGCGGTTGCTTGAATTCGTGGGTGTGCATCCTGACCGCATGTATTTTACGTGGATTTCAGCCGCCGAAGGCAAGAAATTCGCCGAGGTGTGTGCGCATTTCACGGGTAAACTGAAGATGCTGTCCGGAAGCGAAAAAACACTCGCCCGAAAGGAGCTCGCGACATGAAGGAGATGAGAAAAAAAATAAAGGAACTTTTCGCGAGCGGCGAGGTCGATGTTGTACTAGGTTATCGCGAGGATTCGGCAACCGGTGAAGTAAAGGCGGCAGTCTTCAAGAAAAATGAAACACTCGATGATATGGTCTTTGATGAGAGATGTGTGCAGAATTTAGTCAACTACCTTCCGACTCTTGTAGCACGGTACGGGAAGGTCGGCATAGTGCTGAAAGGTTGCGATGGACGTTCGCTGGTTACTCAACTTGTCGAGCACCGCATCAATAAGAATCAGATAGTCGCGCTTGGTGTTGGGTGCGAAGGGGTGAAGGTAGATGGCAAGGATGCGGATAAGTGTGATGACTGCGCTACGAGCATGTCACCGGTCGCCGATTTTGAATTTGGTCGGGAGAGAGAAAAGAAAGACCCGATTTTCTCAAAGGTCGAGGAGATCGAAAGGATGTCGTCGGCTGACCGTTGGAAATTCTTTGCCGATTACTTCGAACGATGCGAGCGCTGCTACGCCTGCCGACAAATATGTCCTTCGTGTTACTGCGAAATATGTATTGCCGACCAGCAGGAACCAAAGTGGATCGAGCCTTCGGCGAAACTCTCGGCTAACACTATGTGGCATTTGGTCAGGGCATATCATCTGGCTGGACGCTGTGCGGATTGCGGAGAGTGTGAGCGAGTGTGCCCTCAGGAGATCCCACTCAGACTTCTAAATAACGCGCTGGAGAAAGCTGTAAATGAGATGTTCGGGGTACGTCCTGGCACGCTCCCAGAAGAAGTGCCGCCGCTTGTCGTATTGAGCAAGGAAGACCCTGATTCGATCCTGGAGGGCAAAAATGAGTAAGTGGCATAAGATAAAACGAGCTGACGTGAAGAATTTTGTTGCCCATCTTTCGCAAGAATGGGAGGTATGGGTTCCATATTGCACAGACGGCAAGTGGGAGTTTGGTGTATATGATCCTAGTAAGGATCTTGCTTTTCCCGAGAGTATCATACATGTT
>JBFEPB010000406.1:0-2060 GCA_041550295.1 bacterium
CACGAAGCTCTCACTGGCAGAGTCGCAAGATCGTGCTCCTAGATTGATCAAAATTATATAACCCACCTCTCGAAGATCCTGAAGAATGAATGACTACATTATGTTCGACTTAGCCGTCACACATCCGTATGTCAAGAACGTAGCATGACAGGTGCTTGTGACTATACTAGATCAGTGATATATGGTACACTATGCAGCGCATGCTGATAGAAATCGTTGACACAAATACGGTTTAACGTATAATAATCGGTCATTCAAGAGCACACCATCGAAAGATTCTATGAAGAAGGTTTTATATATAAGTGGCTCAATTGGTCTCGGGCACATCTCCAAAGACCTATCAATAGTCAGGAAGTTGAGGGAATTGAACCCTTCGGTCGACGTCACCTGGGTGGCAGCCCATCCTACTGACCTGGTTCTTGACGATGCCGGCGAGAAAATCCATCCAAAGTCTAAACAGTTCAGCAGCTATAGTGCCTCTGCGGAAAATGCTTCGAAAGGGAGTAGCCTGAATCTGGTAGAGTACGTTTTTGGCTCGTTACCCGGGTGGTACAAGAATATTAGGCTTATCAGGCAGATCATTGCGGCGGAACATTATGACTTGCTGGTAGGAAATGAAACATATGAGATAATCATCGGCTTGGTTTTTGATTTATTCAAATTGAACGTGCCTTTTGTGATGATATATGATTTCATTGGACTTGATTCAATGACCAATAAACCATTTGTTAAGTTAGGCAATTACATACTGAATTGGATATGGTCACGCGACCGTAGAATTCTAACGGGCAAGAACCGGAAAGCGTTGTTTGTTGGCGAGCTTGAAGATATACCAGAGAAGAATCTCGGGTTTCTCCTCCCCGACAGAAGGGATTATGCAAGAGTACACTATGAATTCGTAGGTTACATTGTTTTGTTCGATCCCAGGTTCTATAGAGACCAACGGCGAGTGAGAAAAGAACTGGGTTACGGCGATAGCCCGCTTGTAGTCTGCACAATCGGCGGCACCTCGATCGGCAAAGGCCTTCTTGAATTGTGCAGCAAAACGTTTCCTATATTGAAGAAGAAGATCCCGCGCATGCGTATGGTTCTTGTTTCTGGTCCGCGTCTTTCGCCCGATTCAGTCAAGGTTGAAGAGGGAGTTGAGGTAAGGGGATTCGTTCCTGAATTGTATAAGCACTATGCGGCGAGCGACGTGGCTGTTGTGCAAGGAGGTTTTTCTTCGACGCTTGAGTTGACTGCATTGAGAAAACCATTTATCTTCTTCCCAATTGAAGGACATAGCGAACAGGAGTATGTGGCAGAGAGGCTTGCTCGTTATGATGCGGGAACAAGAATGTACCTTTCAAAAACAAAACCCGCAGTTCTTGCCGAGCAGATCCTGCATCATTTTTATAGAGAAGTTTGTTACCGTAAGATACCGACCGATGGTGCTATGAGAGCAGCCCTGGCCATGAATCGCTTTCTTGTATGATTTATGTTAGTCTTTTCGCCGGTCCTGTCCCGACCTTCGATCTTTGCCGCTTCTACGTTCCGGCCCCTTGTAGTTCGGGTCATGAAACTTCCTGCGGTCTTTGCCAGACCTGCGCTCTTTCCCGGAACGACGATTTTTTTTGTCCATATATTACTCCTCCCTTTCGGTCAACATTTTGGATGATAAACTGCTACAGGGATTCAATTATCGGTTTATTATACAACAGAAATAAATGCTCTGTCAAGCGATACCGTACTTTGTCTATTTCGTTCTTTTGAAAATATCCTTTCTGCCGTCGTTATAGATGCCAACTAATTCGGTTACAGTGCCCATTTTGTCAGTGGTTATCTCTATTCTGAAATAATCCAGATCCTCTAAGGCGAAGAGGTTTTCCTTCAATGGGATCAATCGGTATTTCGGCCCGGTACGTTGATAGAAGAGTGCGCCGTCTTCATACATGATATTTCGTTCACCATACTGCCCTGCATACTTTTTCAATAGTTTTTCATCGATGGTCACCGGTTCGAGTCGTGCTGTTGCGCCATCGATTGCCCAAGTTATGCGGAATTCTTGTTCTTTGCTTTGA
>JBFEPB010000407.1:0-2042 GCA_041550295.1 bacterium
ACAATCGTTAAGATCGTTAGAAAGTTGGATACTTGATACTGAATTCTCGATACGGAAAAACGTTGTGTTCGTTTAGAACGTTATTATCGTTAGTAACGTTGACCGTCTGAACGTCTCACCCTCTTATCTTCTTAATCTCTGAGTTTCTTGTCGTTCCCCGTTTCTCAATCAGAGCCAGTGTTTTCGCTTGAAGTAAACCAGCATGGCAATTCCGATACATGCCATCACTGCGAGCACGCCGAAATAGCCCCATTTCCAACCAAGTTCCGGCATGTATGCGAAGTTCATCCCGTAGATGCCGGCGACAAAGGTCAGCGGGATGAAGATCGAAGCGAATATCGTCAAAACCTTCATGACCTCGTTCATTCTATTGCTCAGGCTTGATAGATAGATGTCGAGCATGCCAGAAACCATATCACGAAAGTTCTCTATCGTGTCGATGACCTGGACAGTGTGGTCATATACATCACGCAAAAATATCCCGGTTGTTTCTTTTATTAATGTCGATTCCTTTCGTGATATCACGCTTATTACCTCACGCAATGGCCAGATAGACCTGCGCAAGGATATCATCTCTCTTTTCAGAATGTGGATAGTCTTGAGCGTTTTCGCATCCGGGTTTGAAATAAGGTCGTCCTCCAGTCCCTCAATTTTGTCACCAATCTTCTCGAGAATCAGAAAATAGCTGTCTACGATGGAATCTAAAAGGGCATATGCAAGGTAATCAGCACCCATTTTTCTGATGCGCCCTTTTGCATTTCTTATTCGTTCCCTTACCGGGTCGAATACGTCTCCAATTCGTTCCTGAAATGAAATAACGTAATTTGGGCCGAGAACAAGACTCACTTGCTCGATCTTGATCTCACTGTGTTCATCATCGAATGAGAGCATTTTTAGCACCAGAAACAGATAATCGTCAAAATCTTCTATCTTGGGGCGCTGTTCTGTATTAAGAATGTCCTCGAGCAAAAGAGGGTGTATAGCATAATTGCTGCCCAGTTTCTCTATTACATCGACATCATGGATGCCGTCGACATTTATCCAGGTGACGGTCGGCTTGTCCTTGAAAGGATAGCATTCTTCTATACGCTCGACACCCTTTTCTTCAAGACGCGATTCGTCGTAGTCGATCACAGTGATTTTCACTTTTTCCGCCCGTTTTTCGCCGACATGGATGAGTGTACCGGGTGGCAGCCCAGTTTTTTTTGCTCTTGTTCTACGGTATTTGGGCATCCTTACCTCCTGTGTTCATTATACTTGTAGTGTGGATGAAATCAAGGTTCTCAGGGCGCAAACAGGTTCATTGACAATGGACGGGTGAGAAATATACTATCGCGAATGAAGTGGTGGTTGACACTGCGAACAATCAAAACTGGAACCAAGACCCCTGATTGGGTGTTAACGTACAAGAAATATGTCTACGGCATAACGTTCCTTGCGCTCTTTCTGATCATCATCCAGTCGGGTCTGAGGTGGCAACTGCCAACAGTGCTTGGGGTTGCATCTTCGATACTGGACTATATTGTATTCGTTGCATATCTTTTTGATGCACTGCTGAATTTCTACTATACGTATCCGAAGAAGCACTATTTACAGAGGAACTGGCTTGACCTTCTGGTTTTTGTGCCATTCCTCCTGAACATAGTGACGCCGCGTGCAGGCGTGGGTATCATCGTCATACGCAACATCGCCGTTATCGTCAAGGCCTTCACAAGAACTAGGAAGTTCTCCAGCCTGGTCCGGGGCGTACGTCTCAACACCACGCAGGTCATTGCGTTGAGTTTTTTGGGCGCAATCTTTGTGGGCACACTGCTCCTGACCTTTCCGGCTGCAACAACGGATGGGCGCGGTGCGACGTTCATAGATGCATTATTTACCGCAACTTCGGCAACGTGCGTGACCGGTCTCATCGTTCAAGACACGCCAAACTATTTCTCAGGCTTTGGTCAAATGGTAATACTCGTTCTCATCCAGCTTGGCGGGTTGGGTATCATGTCGTACTCGGCATTTCTTGCTCTGCTTTTCGGCCGGTTCACGCTGGG
>JBFEPB010000408.1:0-2031 GCA_041550295.1 bacterium
CCATCTGGACAATACCGGTGAGATCGGATTTTTCAAGATCATGTCCCAGGAAGCGGCGGCGGCCGGCATCCGCCGTATCGAAGCGTTCGTCGGCATGCGTTTGTTTGAGTACATCCGAAAGCACGATAGTATCATAAAAGATCTTTCGCGCCTGACCGGACGGGAAGATGAGAACATCGTCAAGTGGGTCGAGGAAACGCAACAACAGATCAAAAAAACCGAAAAGGAACGGGAACAGACGCTCACGGAACTCGCGCGCAGCGAAGCAGCAGCACTGCTCGCAACCATATCCAAAGACAGACGTATTTTCGTATGTAAAGAACTGAAAAATTTCGGCTGCCAGGGTATGCGGCTCGTTGCCGATATGGTCAGACAAAAGGCAAAAAATGTCGTGGGACTGCTCTACGAGAACATCGACGGTAATCTCAACGTGCTTATCTTCGTCGGTGAAGATATCCTGAAACAACATCCCGCCAATAAGCTCATCAAAGATATCGGCAAGATCATCGGTGGTGGCGGAGGCGGCAGACCTCACCTGGCTGAGGGCGGCGGCGGCGATCCTGAAAAGATCGAATCGGCAGTGACGTTTCTGAAAAAAATGCTTGAATCAGAATAATGGCACTTTTCGGCATCACTTCTGTGTGATTGCATTGCATACCGGAAATTGTACTTTTTGGTGTGCGCACCTCGTGTAACCCCCTTGTAATAGTCCCCTTGAAACAGATGTTAAATTATATACAATATTTTCAATAAAAAGGAGGTTGGCATGAAGAAGTTGGTAGTGATACTCATCTTACTGGTTGCAGTCTCGGCAGTGCACGCAAAGGTCACTAGATCAAGCCGCGCACTCGTAGAAATCGGTCCCAAGGGGACTCTGTATCTGGCTGAAGGTCCTGACAATGACGTGCGTTTCGGTATCGGTGCTGAGATCGTCATTAATCCGGTACGGAATATCGGCATACGAATGGACATCACCGAACTCAGTTTCGGCGAATACACCCTGTTCTACCTGAACCAGGGATTAACCCTGGATGCGCTGATATACTTTCCGATGAGAGGTATGCAGCCGTATTTCCATACGGGATTCGGGTTCACCACAGTGTCCAACGGCGAGTCAACAACGTTTTACTCGATCCGCGCCGGGATGGGTTTCAATTTCCGCATGAAGGGCGGGACAGACCTTTTCCTGGAACCCGGTATCATCATCGCTGGTAACGGTGACACCGATCTTATATTCCGAACTTCCTTCGGTGCCCGGTTTGGTATGTTTTAATGATCAAAGAAACGATCATTTCCAGAGCCATTATTGAAACGTACATGACCGAACTGCTCAGTTCGGTCGAGAGCGACGTCGTGATCGGCGGTGCGGGTCCATCAGGATTGTGTGCGGGATATTACCTCGCACGACAGGGGTATAACACGATATTATTCGAACGAGGATTGAAACTCGGCGGCGGCATGCCGGGCGGTGGTATGATGTTCAATAAGATCGTAGTCCAGGAAGAAGGCAAGGATATACTCGACGAATTCAATATCACGTATACGCAATACAAGAAAGGGTACTATGTTGCCAATTCCCTGGAAGCCACTGCATGTCTCACTGATAAATCCCTCAAAGCCGGACTCAAGATCTTCAACCTCATATCGATCGAGGATGTGATCGTCCGCGAGCAGGGTGTTCATGGGGTGGTCGTTAACTGGTCGAGCGTTGAACTGGCAAAATTGCACATAGATCCGGTATCGTTCGAAACGAAATTCGTCATCGATGCGACCGGACATCCCTGTGAAATCACCCGCATCGTCGCAGATAAGAGCGGAGGTAAGCTCAGTACTGACTCTGGTGGGATCGAAGGGGAAAAATCGATGTGGGCAGATGTTGCCGAACGTATGACGATAGAGAACACCAAGCAGGCGTTCCCGAATCTTTTCGTATGCGGCATGGCTGCAAATGCCGTGTTCGGTGGACCACGTATGGGACCTATTTTCGGCGGCATGCTCCTCTCCGGCAAAAAAGTTGCGGGGCTTGTGGAG
>JBFEPB010000409.1:0-2029 GCA_041550295.1 bacterium
CTATCATAGAAATCGTCCATAACAAATAATTGACATGCCTGATCATTTTTGTATAATTTTTCAAGCTTGACCGTAGTGGTTGGCCAGATTCGCAATCCTCTGTGGATGGGAATATGGTGCTATGGCTTGAAAGGAGGAAATTTGCAGGTCTATGGTAAGGTTAAGTGGTTCGACGGGAAGAAAGGATACGGATTCATCGAGAATGAAGATGGATCCGGTGACGTCTTCGTACATTACGCGGATATTGCCGGTGAAGGTTATCGGGTCCTTCGTGAAGGCGAGCGAGTTAAGTTCGAAATAAATCAGACGTCCAAAGGTTCAAAGGCTGTGAAGGTCGAACGCGCTAATGAATAAGTAACAGACAGATATAGGTCTAAGGGGGCAGGCTTCGTTTCTACCCCCTTTTTTTCATACTAATCGACATCTTGACACCTGGGCATGGAATTGCTATACTTTTGAGTGCACTTCAGACGCATAATCGACGTAAACATCAACCGGCTGGATGAATCCCTCAAACTAACCGAAGATATCGTCAGGTTCCTGCTCTCAGACCTGAATCTTCTCTCCCGGACCAGACGGATCAGGCAGGATTTTCTCCAATTCAAGCGATCACTACCGATCAAGAATATCATCGGCGCACGTCAAAGTCAAAGAGATCCAGGTCGGAAAGCAGCTTTCGATTCGAGAACCACTAAGAACGTCAATACCGTGATACTCGCTAATCTTACCCGGGCCAAAGAAGCATCCAGAACGCTTGAAGAAGTATGCAGGACATTAGATTTCCGAACCAGTCGGCAAATGAAGCAGATCAGATTTAAACTCTATGACCTTGAGAAGGAAATCGTATCTCTTATTGAAAAGAAGTTCGATCCTTCGCTCCATGTTATCATGGACGAGAAGTACCTTAATTCCTCTGATGTCGATAAGGTTGCCAAGATTCTTGCGGACAACGGTGCTACAATGATCCAGTTAAGGATACACTCGTTGACTGATCGTGATTTCCTTCGTTACGCACGCAAGATACGCAGAGCGACATCGGCGCAAAATGTGAAATTCGTGATCAATAACCGTGCCGATATCGCCTTAGCGTGCGACGCCGACGGTGTTCACCTGGGCTGGGACGACCTACCAATAGGTGAAGCACGAAAGATTCTAGGAGATATGTCAATCATCGGCGCTTCAGCACGGACTGTCAAAGATGCGAGAAAATTGGAGCGTGAAGGCGCCGATTATCTTGGTGTTGGTGCGATCTACGCCACTAAGACAAAAGAAGATGCCCGGCGATGCGATCTGAAGGTATTAAGATCTATATGCGCTTCTGTGAGAATACCAGTAATTGGAATAGGCGGCGTGAACGCAGAAAACTACAAGACAATTCTTCGTGCTGGGGCATCAGGCATTGCGGTTGCCTCATATGTGTTCGAGGGCGACATCAGAAAGAGATTACGTTCATTGACACGTAAATAGATTATGCGTATAATTTTCATATCTATGTCTTTGTGTATCTCCCAAAAATACAAGCATCAGGAGGTATTATGAAATTAAACATTACAGCCAGGAATTTTGATCTATCCGAAGCAATCAAAGAATATGCGACAAAAAAGCTCGAAAAATTGAAGCATTTCGACCACTATATCATCGACGCAGCTATGGTAATGGAAAAGGATAAAGGAACGAGTATAATTGAAATGACCCTGGCGGTAAAGCATTCTTCGATCACCAGTCGGGTCAACAACCCGGACATTTATATGGGTATCAATGACGTTGTAAAAAAGGTTGAACGCCAACTCGAAAAATACGAAGGTAAGTTCCGTGAAAGAAAGAGATTGGCGCAGAAAACAAGAAGAAAATGAAATCAATCAACCTCAAGACATTGTACGAAGAGAAAAAGGATGAGTTAGCTCTCGAGATAATAACCGGTAAAGAACACCTGGAACAAAGGGAAATCACCACTTATGATATTTTTAGGCCGGGCCTTGCGCTTGCTGGTTACACGGGCTATTTCCTCAGCGATCGCATCATGATCATA
>JBFEPB010000410.1:0-2021 GCA_041550295.1 bacterium
CTCGGAGTATTTTGAGCAACTCCTGCAGTATTACCCGAATTCCCTGCTCCGCGAGCCGAGTGCCGCTATGCTCATTTCATCGCTCAACAAATTGAAACAGTACGATCACGCGGTCACCTTCGGAAGCAGATACCTGAGAGATTTCCCCACAGAAAAAAACCCGTGGCGCGGGAGAACGCATTTCTTCCTCGGTGAGGCGTACTACTACAAGGATAACTATCCGGAAGCGGAAAAGCAGTACCTCAGGGTGACACAGGAGTTTTTCGGTCTCGAGGTCACGCCGTACGCAAAAGTCGGTCTCGCCTATGCCATCTACAATCAGGACCGGTCAAAAGAAGCACACCAGATATTGACCGCAATGAGCCAGACGCCGTTCCATGATTCTTCGCTGGTGATCGCGACCTATCTCTGTATCGGCTATACACATTACAATCTCAGCAATTACATAGCAGCGCTCGATACGTTCGAAGCCGTCTATCATACCTATCCGACGGATGAACGCTGTGCTGCCCCGTCATTGTTTTACGCCGGCATGTGCTATTTCAACCTCCAGTATTACGGTCAGGCGATCGAGTCCTGGGAAGAACTTATCGGCATCTACCCCTTCTCATACAAAGCGGCAGAAGCCGGTTTCAGGGCGGGCGATACGTACTTCAAGGCACTGGAGTATGATAAGGCGCGCGCCTTGTTCCGCTGGGCAGTAGAAAATCATCCCCAGAATGATTATGCCCGTTCTGCTCAGCTCGCGATCGGTCAGAGTTATTATAATGAACAGAGTTTTGATGATGCTATCCGGGAGTTCCAGAAATTCCTCGATCTGTTCCCGACCTCACAGGAAGCCACGGGTGCGCGCAAGAGCATGGAAATGTGTTATTACCGCAAAGGATTTGACTCAATGGATGAGATGGTTCTTTTCGTACACAAGTTCCCGGAAAGCGAGCTTGCCGCTGACGGGCAATACCGTATCGCCCGCGATCATTTCGACGCGGGAGAGTATGAACGCGCCATCGATGAATTCCTCAAGGTGGTGATCAATTTTCCAAATTCCTCGCAGGCACCGGATGCTCTGCTCCTGGCGGCAGAATCTGCGAATGAACTTGAGAACTGGACAAAGGCTGCCGAGCTGTATGAGCGGTTTATCCACTATTTCCCGTCCGGTGAGCAGCAGGACGTAGTATATTTCAACCTCGGTACCGCATACTATAATATGCAAGAGTATGGCAACGCATTAACGAATTTCAAGAAAGTGGTTGAGTCATATCCCAATTCAACCTACCTGGCAAATGCCCAGCATAATGTCGGAATTTGCGAGCAGCTGCTTGGTGAACAGGGAATGAGAACAGCACCACCTCCCGAAGAGGTCACTCCGGATCTACCAGAAGGAGGAAATGAATGATGATAATAAAGGAGGATGAATGATCTTAGGGCAGCCACTTGTCGAAGTTTTTAAGGGCAGTCTGGTTATGATAATTTTGCTTTTTTGTTCTATCGTCGCACTGGCACTCATTATCGAGCGTTTCATCTACTTCACACGAAACCGTTTCGACCCGCGCAAGGGATTTATAGCGTTCAGTCAACTGGTCAGAAATCAGGGTGTCAATGCGGCTTTTAACGTTGTTAATCAGAAAAAGAATACGCTCAATGGACTCTTCAATGTCGCGCTCACTAACCGGCAGATTGATTCTGATAATCTTCTTGACCTTCTTTCGAGTTTCATCGTGGAAGAGAAAGTGAAGTTCGACCGTTACCTTGGCGGCATGGGAACACTGGCAAATGCCGCTACCCTCCTTGGATTGCTCGGGACGGTAATGGGTTTGATCAAATCCTTCCACAACATCTCCATTACGGGGTCAGGCGGACCGGCGGTCATTTCCAGCGGTATTGCCGAAGCACTTCTCACGACCGCTTTCGGTCTGTTCATCGGCATCCCGACGTTGTTCTTCTACAACTACTTCAGCAAGAAGAGCAACGAACTGGCAATGGAACTCGATGGGGTCAGCGACCGGATCGTGGTTCTTTTC
>JBFEPB010000411.1:0-2017 GCA_041550295.1 bacterium
AGTCAGATGTGAAATCTTCTGGCTCAATCTTCCATACGCTCCTTGTGTAGCGTTAACGTTGTATTGCTGGGTGATCAGTGCCGCCCGATTTCTGCTTCTCGTGTCTTCGCTTGTATAATAAGCATCATAGAGAAAACCTGTTCCCTGGCTTTCATATACCCAATAGGCGCCATTATCTTCAAAACCCCCGTTCAAAACTTCGCCGTCAATAATCGCGATGTCATCGAAGTAAACCTCAAGTTCCAAAAATTGTCCTGATTCTTGCTGTGTACAAACGACCTCCAGCACGATCGTAACCGAGTCCTTCCCGGCTATCTCATCATCGATGTTCTCGACAACATGTACCCATCCGCTATCTCCGGCCACGTCCTTCTGCCAGATAATGTCCGAATCTATGCGAACACGTATCGTAAAATAGCCGCTCAGGTCGTCGCGGTATCCGTCTTTAACCCATAAACTGATATAAGAACTACCGTCATTCGGTAAAACCTTGATTGTGACATATTCCTTGTCCTCACAACCTTTGTTATCCCAGACCATTAATTCTGCATTGTAGACACCGATCTGTTCATAGGTATGGCTCATCGTTCGATCTCTTACCGTGTTGCCATCGCCAGTTGTCCACTCATACCAGTTAATGGTTCCATCATTATCATAACTACTGCTGCCATCAAAAATGACGTTCAAGGGAACGATGCCCGAATCGACGTCAGTGTTTATCACTGAAACAGGCAGAATGCTCGCCATGCCGCCTGGCGGCGTGCTGCCGTAATGAATATTGTCTATGCGTACATTGTCATTGTAGAGTATCTGAAACGCGTCAATACTATCTTCCTCCCAGAACCAGCAATCGTGTATCTTACACGAATCCTCTGGAATACCGCGTATTGAAACAGCATACACACTACTCGTCGGCGCGTTATTTTTTGCCGTACAATGATGTATCCATGTCAACTCACCACCTTCGGTACCACTGCCGTGCCTGTCCAATTGCTGCAAGTAACCATTGTAGCCGAAGATATTGTAACGTGCCTCATAGCTGTTCGTAATGTCGTATGTTGCCGCAACATGATGACGGCAGAAGTTGGAATAGTTTCCTTCAATCAGCGAATAGTTGTCACCGTTGCAGACGACGCCGTATCCGCTTCCTTGACGGCGAATATGATGAAGGTAGTTGTGGTGGATATACGCAGTGTCGAAAGTACCGGTAACCTGTATGCCTGCCCGCGGCCATTCATATATCTCGCAATTGTCAACCTCGGCGCCGCTTCTTGTTATTTCAATTCCTGTGATCGATCTTACATACTGCGGACTGTTGCTTCTGTCACTAACCTCACTGTCCGGTCCTCTCAAGCGCAGGCCGGTAATGCGTACGCCACTACCACCGGTCCTGAACAGGCAATTCATATCATCATCGCGGTCATCAGTAAAGATCAATCCTCCCCAGGATATCGTATCGCTGAGGACACGGCCACGGCCACTGGCCAGTGTGACGCCGGCAGGAATATTGATCTCTTCAACCTCACCCATGTCGATCCGCGCAGAATCAGCTACATAAACGATATCGCCACTTCCAGCACTGTTCAGTGCAGCCAAGAGCTGATCCCGGGTAACGACATAATAATCCGCATCTTGATGCCTCACAGTATCACTATATCCGGGTCCGCCACCAATGGGATTGCCGGTTGGATTCCATTCTGCGCCAAGGTCAGCGAAACAAATGACTGACCACAACAGCAAAACAATGAGTCCCCGATTAAGAGATCCCTGCATCTTACCTCCTAGACTTAAGTCTAAACATGATAAAAAAAAGTGAGATCTGCTGCTGTCGATTACTCGCTCTAACAACCAGCTTTTAGCCCATTGCTGCGGGTTTCCATGGGTGAATAGATATTGCGTGGTCATGTATAGTTCCTCTATAGACTTAAGTTTTACCATATATCCTATACTTAAGTCTAATAAATTATAATAAAAATATCTTTTTTGTCAAGGGGTAACTTACACCCTCCCCTCCACT
>JBFEPB010000412.1:0-2014 GCA_041550295.1 bacterium
CGAAAAGAAAGCGCTGAAGCATAGAAAGATACAAATGAGGATTATATTAACGAGTAGGTTGTTCATGCTGGTGGTTTCCGATACATCTTCTGCGCATATTAGTGGACTCCTGCGTGTCCCGGTGTTCGTAGCCGAGCAAGTGCAAAAGCCCATGGAGGATGTAGTAGTGGAGTTCATATGAATCTCTTGCTCTCTCGTCGGATACATATATCTCATATACATCACCGAGATCAAAAGAAATAACACTGGTCGTTCTTTTTTTCCTGAAATATGCTTCATTCAACCGCCTCAGATAATGGCCGTCGGCGATAACGATATTAACGGTGTTGACGCTCTTCTGTTCGTTTCTTAGCACACGTTTTATCAACCTGCGAATATAAGATCTCTCAACATGCGGACGGCCCGTGGTATTATGCAGGTTTATTTGCATCTTTTGGATTGTGCCAGAATGTCGTGACTATTTTCCTTTTCTTCCCTCACTGACGGCTGTTTTCTTGTTCGCCTGTTCATAGTCGACGCGCGGATGAAACACTCCAGTCAGAATCGGTATGAATGCGGTTTTTATCTGCTCCAGATCACTGCGGTTTATTGGACAATCATCCAGCTGTCCATCATTAAATTTCTTGTCGATGTTGTCTTTTACGATCTTCCTCAGTTTCGCCGCGGTAATATTATTCTCGCCGCGTGCGGCAGCCTCAACGCTATCTGCAAGCATGACCAGAGCAGTCTCCTTGGTTTTTGGCCGCGGGCCAGGATACCGGTAGGAATCCTGTGACGCATCTGTTGATTCTGCAACCGCTTTTTTGTAGAACATTTCCATCATCGTCGTACCATGATGCTGTTCGATTACATCTATAAGTTTGCGGGGAAGTTTCATTTTGCGCGCTCTCTCTATCCCGTCCTTGACGTGAGAGATTATCACCAAAGCGCTCATCTGCGGCTTAAGCGTGTCATGCGGATTTCTCATACCCATTTGATTCTCGATGAAGTACTCCGGCTTCTTGAGCTTGCCGATGTCGTGGTAGTAAGCGCCGACCCGCGCAAGGATGGGGTCACCCCCGATGTACCGGGCGCCGGCCTCGGCAAGGTTTCCGACGACGATCGCATGGTGATAGGTTCCCGGAGCTTCGATCGCCATTTCCTTGAAGATAGGCAGATTTAAATTACCCAGTTCAAGTAGCGTAAGATCGGTCGTGAAATCAAACAATCTTTCGAATAAAGGAAGAAACAGCACAAAGCTTAAATTCACAAGTATACTATTGAGTACGCCACTTCCAAGATGCATAAGGTTCATGCCGCCCTCGGCAAGGTAAATATCAATAAAGAGAATGGCACCGACATTCGCTACTGCCAGATAGATCAACGGCCGGTAGAATGCGAGACGCGAATTGATCGTCTGACTTGAAAAAGTGGCGACCAGACCGCTCACAATAAGGAATGTGAAAATCCCGGCTGAATTCAGTGCTATTCCGAAAACCGTTGCGAATATGATCGTAAATAGCATCGCTATGTAAAAGTTGAAATACAATGCAAACATGAAAATGAAGAACGCAACCGGTGTGAGATAGATCAGCCCTGTAGCGTGGGTGAATTTGCCAATGATCAAATATGTTGCTGACAAGAGTGCGATGAAATAGAGATTCTTCGTCTCAAAGATCCCGGCTTTTGTTATCCGATCGAATTTGAAGAGCAAGAAGATTAGGGCGAAGTACAGGATATTCCTGAAGAGAAGAGTCTTTACTACTTCCCAGGCACCGATAGATGTGTAGGTACCCTCCAGAGCATATATCTTTTCAATGGTTTCACTGTCAACCCGTTTGTGCTTTTCGGCTATGATTTCACCTTTCAGGATTTTTCCCCGCGTTTTCGGGATATTGGCAAACACTTCCTCGATCCGACCTTCTGTCCTCACGGCATCAAATCTTATGTTGGGTGAAACAAAGAACTGAACCAAACTACCGTATTCGGCCGGTAGATCCTGTGATGCTATGCTTGTTGCTTCATTCATAGTGAG
>JBFEPB010000413.1:0-2009 GCA_041550295.1 bacterium
GTCGGTCAGGACCGTACCTATACCGACGAGGATCGCATCATGACAGACGCGCAGCCGGTGCCAGAGCCTGAGCGATTCACGTCCGCTCAGTGATAGCGGCACGCCGCGGTCCGCCGCAATGCTCCCATCCAAGCTCTGCGCGTAGCTGAGCGTCACCATTGGCTGGCCGGTCCGCTTCCTGTAGCGGCGCGCACCGGCGAACAAGGAATCGATCTTCATAATGCGCCCTATGTGTTGTTCCACAGGGATAACTCGCGCCGAAACAATATTTTTTGTTCTAAGGTTCCGGTCTTTCTCTTTTCGGAATAGTTCCGGATGAAAAATGTGTGGTTAGACCCATAGAAAAGTGATGGCTTCAAACACAAATGGCCAATATTCATACCGCTATTAGTAGTCACGTCCTTTCCCGGAATCACTGATGTCCAACAATTCTTGGGGATACGGATTGAAGAATGTTTGATCCAACAGGTATTTTTCTCCGAACCTGGCACCCCAGGCCATCAGTACATCAAGGTCGCTTGCCAGGGGACTCTTACCCTTGCGATATTTTTCCATGAGGTCAAGGAAGAATGCTTTTTCACGCTTGTTCAGTTTTTCTGAGAAGTGACCCATAGCGTGCATCAGAACATTTATGTAGGACGTATATCGCGCGGGTTTCGTAATTGCGATGTACAGATGTGCTTGGTATTCCTCGTACACGTCAGGCGGGGGTCTCTTGTCATGGTTAGCAACGATCCTGCCCATGATCCTGAACTCTTTCTGGTTGTACGCCATCAAAAGGAACTTATTCTCAGCCTGGAATTGCACAATATCTTTCATTCTCTTCGTTTTGCTTATCCTGCGGAACCTCGCCAGCGTGAACAACCTTCTGAGAAAGTGTTCTCTAATCGTGAAATTGAGCATGCGCCCTTCATCTTCGACAGGCAGCATCGGGAATCTATCAATTACCGCGGCACCGAAAAAACCACTGCCTTTTCTTACCGCCGAACCCTTTTCCATGCTCGCATATATTTTTACTTCTTTTATGCCGCATGATGGTGAACGTGATTTCAAAATAAAACCATCGATGTCGTGCAGCGAATCCAGGAATTCGTTGCAGAAGTTGGTCATCTTGTCCGTATGGTCTGTTTCAGTTGCCGGCTGCATGAGCCGCCGTTCGCTATCGGCGAGTACGACGCGCACCGGGTTCCGGGGCACTCCGAGTTCTATTTCTACTTCCGGACACACCGGAATGTAGTGCACATGATGGCCTAATTTTTCAACGAATTCATTGGGAAGTGCTACACCATTCCAGCGGCAGGGTGCGAACCCAAGGCACTTGCTGACCACCACGCGTGGCCTGTATGGTTCATCCATTGTTTCTTCTTTCCTCAGCTGTTCAGATGGTAGAGAGCGAAATTGAGGATTGCGGCAAAGGTTACCCAGACGATGTAGGGGATAAGCAGCAGACTCGCCAGTTCAGAGACCTTGCGGAACTGCAGTATTGTGGCGAAGATGGCGATCCAGAGGACAACGATGACAGCCAGGCCGCCGATCGGCGACTTCATGCCGAAGAAGATCACAGACCACAATACGTTCAAAGCGAGTTGCAGCGAGAAGATTCCTAAGGCCGGGTTGACATGGTTGGGAATATATTTACGCTGGCGCCAGACCACAAATAGCGATACAGCCATGATAGTGAATAGTGTAACCCAAACAGGCCCGAAAAGCCAGTTTGGCGGGTTGAAAGAAGGTTTGTTGAGCGATGCATACCATGTCGGAACGGCCGGTGTAGTAAAGACCGATCCGATGAAGCCGGCGAGCTGGCATATGGCTATGCTGAGTATCAAGCGCCAGATGTCGGGTAAGCGAAATTTCTGCATTATTTATCTTGCCTCTGGCCCCTCATCAGACAATCATAATAATTCATGGTAAATCGCTCTTCCTTTGGATAATTATATTGAGTCAAGCATTTTTGTCAACACAGGCTGTCTCCGAATTCCTAGCATTTTGACCAGGAATTAGGAAAC
>JBFEPB010000414.1:0-1996 GCA_041550295.1 bacterium
CGATCTTCGGCGAATTTCTTTACATACGGTCTGCCCATCCGGGCCGTAACCTTCCAGTCGATCGTGCGAATATCATCGCCGGGGAGGTATTCGCGGACATCGAGGAATTCAACGCCAGTACCCTTGAAGGTGGACTTGTACTCGCCGGCAAACATCGTGTTCACCAGTTTCTTGGTTCTTATCTCAATTTGTCGAATTTTCTTCAGGAACTCTGCGGCCAACATGATCAACCTGAATATTGGTTGCTGTTCTACGGAACTTCGATGCCGGCAAGAATCTTCTGTATCACATCATCGGTTGTTACTTCCTCGGCCTCTGCCTCATAGGTCAGGATGATGCGATGTCTCAAAACATCAGGCGCTAATTCTTTTATGTCCTCAGGTATTACGAAACCCCGCCGCTTCAGAAAAGCCAGTGCCCTTGCCGTTGTCGCCAGATATATCGAAGCTCTGGGCGATGCGCCGTAGCGAATCAGACCGGCCAAATCATCCAAGCCGTAATCGCGCGGCTGCCGTGTCGCAAAAACAATGTCGAGAATATAGTCCTTTATTTTGTCGTCGATATAAATCTTCCTGGATATTTCACGAGCTTTGACGATCGCCGCAGGGCTCACAACAGATTTTATCACCGGCTCGCCCGAAACTGCTATCTGCTCCATTATCTGTTTTTCCTCTGCCTTGTCCGGATAGGTAATCTTTATCTTCAACAGGAACCTATCGACCTGGGCTTCGGGCAAAGGATAGGTTCCTTCCTGTTCAATGGGATTCTGCGTTGCCAGAACCATGAAAGGATCATCCAGTTTGAAACTCTGATCACCAATAGTCACTTGTCTTTCCTGCATCGCTTCAAGCAATGCGCTCTGAACCTTGGGTGGCGTTCTGTTTATCTCATCGGCAAGAATCAGATTGGCGAATATCGGCCCTTTGCTTACCGTGAATTCGTTCGTACGCTGATTATAGATCATCGTACCTATTATATCGGCCGGCAACAGATCCGGCGTGAACTGGATACGGTGGAATTTCGTCTTGATGGCACTCGCCAGGGTACGCACCGCATATGTCTTTGCCAATCCAGGTACACCTTCGATGAGTATATGCCCGTTAGCGATGAGCCCTACGAGAAGCCTTGTTACTAGATATCTCTGACCAATGATGGCTTTACCCACCTCGCTCGTGATCGTCTGAACGATTATGCTCTCTTTCTCTATCTGCTCATGTATTTTCTTTATCTCATCTCTAACCTCTTCCATAGTGCCTCCATTTTGCTCTCATAAGACCTATGATTCTGAACAGATACGAGGCTACATTTACTTATTTTGACAAAGCAAATTCATCAAGGGTTTATATAGGAACAGTACTTGTGGTCTATCTGGGAATGGTGCTTGACAATCTGACATTTCGGCATGGAAACACCACAACTTCCAGTCTAAACAAATGACAATTAGGCAAGAAGACAAGTCAATTCAACGACTATTCTCTTTTAGAAATGTCAAATTGCCAAGCACCGTCCGAACTGCTGAATCTAAAGCTCTATCTCAGTCGAAGCGTACACTTGAGGCGCGTAGGCGTGGTTGTCGTTATTGCCCCAAGCGAGGAAAATCAGGTAAGTCTCTCCAACTTCGAGAACAACGTCGTTCGGATCACCGGAATCGAGGGGAATCGTGAAGGTAATTTCCGTCCCCCCGTTTTCGGTACCGGCCTTATCAGCTACATCATCACTGCCGCCATACACCGTATCAGGCAAGTAGGCTTCCTCTCCCGTGCCGACATTGTCCCGGATATACACGGTAGTATCTACTACATAACCAGTGATGATATTCGCATTCTGAAGACCACTGAGCGGATCAATATCGAAACCAACAAGCAGCATGCCTACCGTAGTCGCGCTCAACTTGACGAGTAGACTGTCCTGGGTATCATTGACCTTCCAGCTAAAAGTGATCCCTTCGACCGTCTTGGTTTCGTAGTCACCATCATCATCCCCGCCGCAGCTAACC
>JBFEPB010000415.1:0-1988 GCA_041550295.1 bacterium
ATAAACTTGTACTCAAAACGCTCGACCGAATCGACAACTGCGTACAGTGACAGATTCCGGTAATTGATGTGCTGTTCGGTGAAAAATCGAAGAAGGTCACCTGCCCGTTTGAAAGCATTGGGCGCGGTAAGGTAGATCTCTATTCCTCGGTTGCGCATATCGAATGTGCGTAGTATTTCCACCTCAGCAAAGGGCGTTAGCTTATCATTCTCAAAAAACCGGTCGATGGAGAAACGCTGCCTTTCACCCTTTACACCTTTCTCACCCCTGAGCACTTCTTCCCACATGGATATTTCTTCTCTGAGCTGGGTAACATTGCGCTTGAGTGGCAAGTACCTTGTCTGATATGCATAGAAGAACGTTGCCAGAAGCAGTATAATCAGCAACCAAGCTAAATATCTCATAGTCTTTGCATCGCTTTCTGAATGCCTTCCTTTTTCTTCAGGAAGGTCTCGAGCCGTTCTTTTTCCCTATGCTTGATTGATTCGCTGGCCTTATTCATGTAGTTTGGATTATTCAGCCGATGTTTTATCTCCTCGATCCGCCTTGAGAGAAAGTCAATTTCCTTGTCCAGGCGTTCCTTTTCCTTCTTCAGGTCAATGCCTGAGAGCAGAACGTAGCATTCGAGTTCTGGCATGATGATACTGGCAACCGGTTCTTTACCAGGGCGGCCGTAGTTGATGGTTTCCGTGCCGGAGAGCCTCTTGACTATCGCTTCGTTTTGCCTGAGGAATTCGATGACGTCGTCATTCGCATTGACCGTGATGCTGATCTTTGCCTTCGTTTGGATATTGAAGATGCCTCGAACATTTCGTATTTCGTCGACGAGTCCAACCAGTTGGGGTACGTACGAGGCATTACCGGCGATTGCGATCTTTTCAGGCCATTGTTCAAGCATTATGCTGTCTTTAGCAAAACCCAACCTCTGATATAATTCCTCGGTAATGAATGGGATAAATGGATGTAGGGTAATCAGCAGTTGTTTCAGCAAGTGCCTTCCGGTTGGAGTTGGCCGTATTTTAAGGAATTCGAGGTACCAATCGCAGAATGTATGCCAGACAAAATCGTATAATTCCTTGACTATCGTATTGATCTCGAAAGTGGCGAATTGCTCGTTGACCTTATCGAGCAGCAGGTTGAAGCGCTCCATTATCCATACGTCATAGACTGAGCTGTGTGCAGGATCAAACTGCGCCCCAGCATCAGTGGCACTTGCTATCAGCCGTGCGGCGTTCCATAGTTTGTTACAGAATTTTCTGCCCACATCGATCGCCTTTTCGTTGAAGAGTACATCTTGCTCGCGGGGTGTGATCAAGAGCAGACCGAATCTCAATGCGTCAGCTCCGTATGTATCTATCAGTTGTAGGGGTTCAGGTGAATTGCCCAGGCTCTTCGACATCTTTCGTCCCTTTTCATCGCGGATCATCACGTGCAGGGCAACATCTGTGAACGGAACCTTGCCGGTAAACTCAATTCCTGCCATGATCATGCGTGCAACCCACAGGTATATTATGTCCCATCCCGTGACGAGCGTCTGGGTGGGGTAGAAGCGGCGGAAATCTTCGGTATCGGCGGGCCAACCCAATGTTGCGAAGGGCCAGAGCCACGAAGAGAACCAGGTATCGAGGACGTCTTCGTCTTGATATACGTCGCTTGATCCACAGTTGGAGCATCGTTCCGGCTTTTTCTCGGAGACCATCACGCCTTGTTCTGAATCGGCCAAATCAGGATCATAGCACGAATTACAATAATACACGGGTATCCTGTGCCCCCACCATAACTGCCGGGAAATGCACCAATCACGGACATTTTCCAGCCAGTAAAAGTAAAGGTTCACCCATCGTTTTGGAAAGATGCGCACACGATTTTCTTTAACCGCCTTCAACGCAGGGCCTGCCAGAGGTTTCATTCTGACGAACCATTGTTTTGATATTTTTGGCTCGATCGCCGTGTCACACCGCTCGCATTTGGAGAGCGGCAGTTTGTAA
>JBFEPB010000416.1:0-1983 GCA_041550295.1 bacterium
AGGCCGATGCCGCCTTGTCGCATGACGGGAACGGTTGAAAACGCAGCCGGCATCTCAATCGCCAAAGGTTTTTCAGAGTTGTTCTTGACGATCATATTCGCGTTTGCCGAATACGGCGCCCTTCACCACGACAGAATTCTCCATTGGCGGGACAATGATCACGTCCCCGTCCTGAACAAAAGGGTTTACCGATACGGCACCCGTTCGTTCGAATTCCGTGAGGTTGACTTTTAGATAGACATTGCCGTGTCTCCTCAGCATTATCTTTGCCCTGGAACCGATCGAGCTGATTCCGCCGGCTTCTTCGATGACCATGGAAACCCGGGAGACGGGCAGTGCCTGAACAACACCTGGGTTTACCACCTCACCGACCACCAGCACATCAAAGATGCGCATTCCGATCAGGGTGAGATCCACGCTGAAATTTCTAAGATATCTGGAAAAGGCTCTCGCGACTGAATCCTTGGCCGACTTCAGACTTAACCCGTATACCGGGATCGCCGCAACCACATCATACTGCGGCACATATGTTCCTTCGAGAGTTGGCATTGACGCGACCGGCATATTAAGCGTTACCTTGCCCTCAAAGGTGACTGCAGTAATATATGAGTAGTTTGTCGCGCCGGTTATTGTAACAAGAACCGAGTCGCCGGGCATGAGCATGTAGTCTTCGGATACTACGGGTTTCGGAAAGCTACTTTCCTGCCCTGGGTCCGGTAAGCCCTGGTTCTCCGCTATACTTGTACTAACACAAATTAGGGTCAGAAAGATCAAAAACAGGGGCATATTTTTCATGCGTGAATTATATAGAAAAAACTTTAGCCTGTCAACATCGGAAAAGAACCATTGCTGGCCGGCGTAACATCTGCTTGACGAACACTAATATCAAGTTATAATTCATGGTAATAATCAATAATCAAAGAGGAAAGGAGGAATATGGGCAAATTACTACCCCTGTTAGCTCCCTTTATTTTATATGCAGGCACGGTCGGGAAGGTAGCCGGTCGTGTCGTGGACAGTGGAACCAATGAACCGCTGGTAGGCGTCGATGTTTACATCGCCGCATTGGAAGCAGGCGGCGCCACGGATTCGGAAGGTTACTATTTCATCCTGAATATCCCACCAGGAACCTATGATGTTGAAGCGTCGATGATCGGGTACCGTCCTGAGATCAAAAAAACAGTGGGTGTTTTTACTGACCGCACAACATATGTGGATTTCAGGCTTGCAACAACAGTAATTGAACTCGATAATCCTGTTGTCGTCGTTGCCAAGAAGCCGGTGATCGAGATCGATATGACCTCAAAGGAAACCCGTATCACGCGGGAAGAGTTCGACATAACACCGGTGGAGAAACCAACTGAGGTGATTGCGCTTCAGGGTGGTGTGACAACCGATGCGGCTGGAGACCTACATGTGAGAGGTGGACGTAGCGGAGAACTTGCCTACTACATAGAAGGGATTGAGGTTTCAAATGCACTGCTGGGCAGTTCACCAATCCTCAATAAAAACCTTATTTCAGAAATGTCACTTCTCTCTGGTACCTTCAACGCTGAATACGGGAACATCATGAGCGGAGTCGTAAACATAATAACACCCGAAGGTGGCAGCAAGATCTCAACGAGACTTGAGTATACGTCATTCGTTGTTAATCCATCGCCCTACCGCAAGAAAGATTGGATCAATGATCTCGATACAACTTACTACGATGCTCATCTAGCTTTTGATACGGTGTCGCAAGAGTGGGTTTCGGCTTATGATGTGCCGGACCTTATGTCTGCTAAGGATCTGCCTTTTCTTGGTGAGGTTAGTGCCAGCGCCGAGGGTTCGCTTCCAGGAGACAGGGCAACACGCTTTTTCGTCGCCGGTAACTATCTCAACCAGGAGTCCTACCTGCCATTTGGCTACGATTTGTCGCGGTCGGTCAACGGCAAGTTGACCCGCCGATTCGGCCCGAACTTCAAGCTGCTCATTGATGCCCAA
>JBFEPB010000417.1:0-1968 GCA_041550295.1 bacterium
CACCTGCATTCCGAATATTGTAGTATCAGCACCCAAGGACGGTACCGAGCTGATCGCACTGTTGAAGACAGCCGTGCAATACGGGAAAGGACCATTTGTAATACGGTATCCAAGGTCTTCGTGTGATGTCAATGAAGAGAACCCGGCGCCGCTGACGGTTGGTGACTGGGAAACGTTGTGCCACGGCAAGAGCGTTGCGATAATAGCCACCGGTTCGATGGTTGAACAGGCTCAGAAGGCGCTTCCGATACTGTTGAAAAAACGCTTGCGTCCGACGTTGGTCAATGCTCGTTTCATCAAGCCCATTGATAGTGCTTCTCTCGACCGGATGATAAAGCGTCACAGTATACTCGTTACGGTTGAAGAAAATGTTTGCCATGGTGGTTTGGGAAGCATGGTATCCGAGTATTGCCGCGAAAAGGAAGCAAAGGTAAAGGTGTACTGCATCGGGCTGCCGAACAACTTTGTCGAACATGGCGCAAGGTCGATACTTCTGCATGCTACAAAGTTGGACGCGGAGGGCATCGCGAAGAGAATAATATCGATTTTATGACCTTTCTTTTCTCGCTTGCCATATTCGCCCAATTCGTGACACCCTATGATGAGAGAGTATACGTCAATGCCGAGGGTGAGTTTGTTATATACGCACGCTATTTCCAGGGGACACTGGTCAGCATCGATACGATAAAAACGATTGAGGATTATATTTCCTCTGGCTTTTACGCTCACAACCGTGGTCTATTGTTCAAAGAATTGGAACAGGATATGGCAAAGAAAGGCGGCTACGCGAACAAGGGTCTATTCGGAACGTTCGAAATTCCGCTGCCAAAGGGCGGTTTCAGCGATTTTATGGGTGAGACCGGAAAACTCGATGTCGGAGGCTACGTTAAGATAACCCTGGGTGGAAGTGAAACATTCGTATCCAATGTGCCGGGCATTGCGGGTCCATCCCTTTGGCCTGAATTGGAGATGAATCAGGAGATGGCCATAAATCTGGATGGTCAGGTCGGCGACAGGGTTAGGGTGTTCATCGACCACAACTCAGAACGCATAAACGAAAGCCAGAACAAGATCACCGTAACCTATCAAGGACGGGAAGATGAGATCGTCCAGGAGATTGAGGGCGGCGATACTGAGCTGAGGATCCCGGCCACTACCTACACCGGCGATATCCCTTCCCATCGTGGCCTCTTCGGGATAAAATCGAGTGCCAAATTCGGCCCTCTGGATCTTGTTGCCATCGCGTCCAATGAACAGACGCAGCATCAGGAGATTGATATTGAAGGCACTGTGCAAGCACAAGCCGATACGATCTGGGACCGTGAATATCAGAAACGCAGGTTCTTCTGGCTTGGCACGGATAGTATAATAATATCCGATTCTTTGCGCGTCTACATTGACGATAACAATTATCAGAACAACAATGTCTCTGTTGGTATCACGCTCTATGGAACTGCCTACATTGACGTCAACGGTGATGACATAATTCCCGATGATACCCTTGAGTCAGAGGTTGGTTATTTCACGCAGAAATATCTGGAGCAAGACTACCGGTTCATACCCGGCGACAACATCATCGAACTGAGATACGGCCTACAAAAAGACGCCGAGGTCCTGGGAGTACGGTACAGTGTATTGCACAACGGGCAGATCGTCAACGTGGGTGGTGTAGTACAGGATACGCAGTTGGTGTTGAAACTCATTTGCCCGAAGAGTCCCGATACGGCATCGGTTACCTGGAAATACGAGTTGAGGAATTACTATCAAGTTGTGAGTCCTGGCTCGCGGCTTGATTCATTGAGGATCTTTTACATTACTCCTGGCGGGCAGCACCGGGATCGCAATGAGGCCGGCGATACGTATCTCCAGGTGCTCGGGCTTGATCAGAACGACGATGGAAAGGTGGATGATTATTTCGGCGAATCCGGTTTTGATGCTGGGCGTGGTCTTTTGATCTTCAAGGATTCG
>JBFEPB010000418.1:0-1958 GCA_041550295.1 bacterium
CCGCCCGTTGATTAAGGTACCTACTAGCGCAACGGGTAGCGGACTCAATATGTTTCCATCAACAACCTTCTTCATAATACACCTACTCTTTCATTTCTCTTGAATGAAATCTTTTCGTATTGGAGACCATGCATCTACTGCGCGTACATGTTCAACATCGGTGTACGCTGCGTGAGGTACATTGGAGGGAATGGCAATGATTTCACCAGGCCCAATACGTAACGTGCGGTCATCAATTTCTAAGAAAAGCTCCCCTTCAATGACAAAAGTTATCTGTTCGCTTTCGTGTTTGTGTTTTTCAAACCTCGCACCCGGGGAGATTTCGAAATAGGTCAGCATTGCCTTGTCCAATGGAACAACCAGCATGCTGGCTCCAGGGACACTCGGTATGAGATCCTGCAGGCATCTCGGCACGTAGTAGATCTCCTTATCGATTTCCTTGGCCATACAGACCGCCGTCTCCGGACACAGCTTCATGACCTCATCTGTCGTACGTATCTCAGGTGGTAATTCATCCCGATCGACATCAACGAACCCGAGCTTGCGAAAAATCATCTCTGCCGTTGTTGTCAGAAGGTAGAGCTTCTTCACACCCCTGAGACGGGCATACGCGACTATTCTATCGTACAATATTCGGCCAACTCCTTTGTTCCTGTAAGATGAAACTACGGCGAGTGATCTGAGCAGTGCAATCTCCGCGTATATCTGAAGACCGACAGTACCGACGATAGCATTATCAATCTCCGCCACGATGAAATTTCCGATGTGTTCCCCCACATCGTCGAAAGGCAGTTGCGCTTCTTTGAGCAACGCCCGAAGGCGTGACGCATCCTGATTAGTCGCACGACGAACTCGAACATCATCCATGTTTAATACTCCTATTCATACTGACACTATGGCTTGGGTCTACTGTCCTCTGAGTAGTGCTCAAGAAGACGTATGGCAAAACGGCCTGCAACCGTTGCCGGGCCGCCGCCCATTTCCATGCCAACCTCGATCACTTCCAGGACCTGTTCTTCTGTTGCACCTGCACTCAAGGCTTCGCGTATGTGCCACTGCAAACAAGACTCACAATTTACCACAATTGATATACCAATGGCGATCATCTCCTTGCATTTCTTTTCCAGTGTGCCGGATGAATATGCCGCCTTCTCCATTTGGAGAAATGCTTCGTAAGTCCTGGATTTTTTCGCTTTCAAATACTCATGAGCATGGTCCCGATCCCTGATGATCTTTTTGATCTTCTCTCTGTCCTGTTCATCCATCACTTACCTCCTCAGTTCTACTCCAGGATAGTATCCTGAAATCGTACACGTAATTGATCTAAAAGTAAAACAGATATTTGACCTTGATGGCTCCGATTTGATACTGCCGTTCCAGTGAACCAAATTCATCTTGTTCACGGTAATCATTCAAAGCAACATAGAGCCATGATTTCGGTAAGAAACGCCAGGAAAAAAGGAAGCCAAAACGGTTTGAGCACAGTTCAGTCTTGCCGAAGTTACCCTCAGGCGCGTTGAATACCATTTCACTGAAAACGTCTATTTGGGTATCGCCGTTGATGAAAAATGTAATAAAGGGTCGCAGCCGGGGAGTGATCGACGTAACGTTATTCAGTGTATCCCATTCAACCCATATGTTCGCCCGGATACCTGGGTTGATCAAAGGGCTGATAGCATAGTTGTACGCGATAGCCGTGGAATTACGGTAGGCGACATAATCCTGATAGTAATTGTACATGTATCCGAAATTGTTGCTTACCTGCAGCCAATAACCGAGGAAGGTACCGGACAATGAAAACAGCAATTCCTTTCGCAAATAATCCACTTCAGCCTCGTAGTACCGGCCCGCAAGCAATTGTAGATTAACCGACATGTTATTACGGAATGTCGGGCTAATGAGTAACACACCCAGCTTTGACCAGTCATCCTGTCCCGCTTCCCTGACCGCCTTTATCC
>JBFEPB010000419.1:0-1955 GCA_041550295.1 bacterium
AGCCGTTTATTTCGGCGATTTTCTTTCTGAGATTGACATACACATTGCGCACGTGTTTCTCAAACCACCAGAAGCTGTAGGCGAAGATGGGCATCATCACCAGGATGAGCAAATAGAGGCGCCAGCTGACCACGAACATGACCACTGACATACCGACCAGGAGCGCGAGGTTGCTCACCAGAACCACTGCCGTCGATGAAAAGAGGAATTTGAGCGCTTCGGTGTCACTCTCCACGCGGGATATCAGCGCGCCAATAGGATGTTTGTCAAAGTATGATATCGGAAGTCTGAGCAGGTGATCGAAGATATCGGCCTTCAGGTCAGCGATTGCTTTTTCGCCAATGGTCATGATCTCGATTTGTTGAAAGTACCGTACAAGTAGTACAACGATCTGGATTACAGCATAGATGGCGGCAATGATCAGTAGACCCTGCGCACTCTTGTTGGGTATCTCGACGTCGATGGCTCGCTTGATCAGGATCGGCCCGAGCAACGTCAGCAATGTAGAAAATAACAGGAGAAACGAAGCGATGATTATCGTTCTCAAATACTTACGAAAATACGGCAACAATTTCTTCAGCACACGCCAGTTCCGTCTTTTTGTGCCGGTGTCTTCGGATGCATATCTGTCTTCCCAATGCCAGTGCATGGTTCATATTATGCACATCTTTGACTTGTTGTCAAAGGACTTTAGCCTTGCGCGGACTTCTCGACAAGCTCGAAGAGTACGTTCTTCTATTCTTCGAGCGAAAGCAGTGAGTAGAGAAGCTCCATGCAGAGCAACCGATAGAGATGCCCAAAGGGGACTGGCTCCGCAAGGTGCCTGTCCCCGAACGACAAGAAGATGCGAATGTCTGAACCTAAGCGGAACATGTAAAAATTACTGGACTAATGGGAGTAACGAGATATAACGAAACTAACGTCTTCTGAGTTCCGTATCCAGTATCGTTATTTTGGTTGTAATTGACTTTGCGCTTTCGTTTGCTATAATACTCCATGAAATACGCTATTGTAATGATACCACTGAGTATTTTTTGTCTCTCAACTGGCTTTGCCAACCGCGGCATGATGCCTTTTAACCCTTACGTTCAGATATTCGAACCGAACCAGCGAGCAATGATTGCCTGGGACGGCTCTGATCAGATACTGCTTCTGAGTACGGACCTGCACGCGTCAGATACGACGATGGTGCTTGAAGTCATGCCTCTGCCATCCGAGCCCGAGGTCAAAAAGGGCGACCTTGAGACGTTTCGCAAGGCCACCGATCTCATCAACCGGAAGTTGTATGCAGGTAAGGCGGCAGCAGGCCGAACTATGTCTGAAGGCGTGGTGGTACCGTCGGGTGAGGTTACTTTCCACAAAAAGATCGGTGCCCATGACATTTCGGTCACGCATCTGCTGGACGCGTCTGGGTTTGTCGACTGGGTCGTCGAATATCTCGGAACGCTGGGTGTTGAGCAGGATATTGTGTCGCCAAAAATGAGAGATTTGATCGAGGAATATATTGCAGATGATTTCAAGTGGTTCGTGTTTGATGTTATATCATTGGGTGAAGATGTCGTGACCAATGAAGCAATACAGTATGGTTTCAAGAGTGACCATTTGTTCTACCCTTTGAAGATCACGAGCACGGCGCAAGGTTCGACGTCTATTGAACTCCTGATCCTCACGCCGCGGCTCTTGAATAGATTTCCATCCCTGGCGATCGACCGCATACACTTGAAGCACGAACCGATAGAGATCAGCCAGGATGAGCTCAGAGAGTTGAATGAAGACATGTACTATTTGCTCAAGCGTTATGACAAGATGAGACTGCGTATCTGGGAGATTAAGGGCGAATTGCAGGAATTCGATGCCGACTTGTTGGCAAGGTAATCGGAGTAGTCTTCTGTGAGCCGTCTCAAGCTTGTTTAAAGGAGCGTTGCCGATGAGAAAAAAGAGAAAGATGAAGAAAT
>JBFEPB010000420.1:0-1952 GCA_041550295.1 bacterium
AACATTCATGGACCCAGGCGAGTTCGAGTATACGCTCAACGTAACCAACCCTGCGGTGTTGGTATGACCGCTCACGTATACTTCTTCTCCTTTGTGCAAACAAACCAATGCATTACTGACCGGGCTGCCGCTACTTGTAACCACGATGTTCACGTTCTGGTTTCCAATTGGGATCGCTGAAGGAAAATTGACCGTGAGGTTCTGGGGTATATCAGTCCATAATGGCATTTCCGGATCGCCAAAAAGATTCAATTCATAAAGACACCAGCGAGTCATGTCGTACTGGTAGCCTGAATCCGCGTAGTATACCCAGGCATCTTTGGCGACCGAATGCGCCTCGCCGATATGGAACATATCGGAAAGCAACACATTATAGTAGAAGGTCGTGTCGATACGTTCTGAAGGACCAGGAACGTAGCCGCCAACATAGGCCCCCCAGCCGTAACGGGAATTCATCAACGCAGCAACGAGTCCACCGCCCACACGATTGACAAGGTGCTCGGCAAAGCAATCGCCTCCCGGAACAAGATCCCAGCCGCCGCACATGCAGCCAATCGAATTTGCGATACCCTGACGGTCACCATTGACCAGATTATCGGCGTCCGACGAATTGAGATACGGCGTTCCCATATAAATGCCGTACTCATTACCATGACCTACCCAGTGCCCCATGCCATATCCGACATTCATCGAATCGATCATCCACTGTCTACTGAGTGTACCGTTCCGCTCGTAAAGCTTCCCGTCAGTCCAGTCAGAAGGTGTCATGGAAGCGATTGAATCCTGCATGGGCCGTTCCTCATACGAAGACCAGAGTATCGCCGTTGGCAAGAGCATCTTTTTCAGATAGCCGGTCGGCGGATTCTTCTCATAGGTCAATACCTTGCTCACGAAATTCTGTGCCATTGAGACATTGTACACGGACGCGCGACCGACATAGACATCGGCATACATGTCGACGCTGTCGCCGAGCTGTCCGTATACGTGGTTGCCGTTGAAATCCCAGTTGCCATCAAGATCGGCGTAGTATAGATCGCTGGGTATCGTATCGTCGCGGCCTACGGTCGAATAAGTGTAGTAGTATGTCATCCTTGCCGGTACGATATTCTGGCCGCTGGTCCTCTGATCGCCTGAACCTCCGAGCAGGAAATATATCGTACCCCAGTTGCTTCTGGCGTCGTCGATGAAACTTCGTATCTTCTCCTGCAGATCATAGCCCGTGTAATTGCTGCTTATCCAGGAAACATCGACAACTGTTGCCGGAATACCTTTCTTTGTCTTCCATTCGGCAAAACGCTCGAATACCGTATCCATTGGCGGCGCGCTGATCACCACATATTCATAATTACCGGGTGGCACGGTAGCCGGTCTCATATTCTGCTGAACGCGCGGCGCGAATTGCGTTATATATTGTGGATTCGCAACGATGGCGCGCACCGCGTTGCCAAACACATCCAGCTGCCGTGCAGTAGCTACGTAACTATCAACTCTATCCTCCATATATTCCACTTCATAGGATATACTCGTCGCAAGTTGCAGTTTCTTTTGCGCGGGTATGTAGCGGAGCGGGAATATTTCCACGTGAGCGATGCGATAACCGTTCATGTTACCGGTACCGCCGTTCTTTATCGTGAATCCAGGGAAGGGTTTATCCCAGGAGTATATTGCAGGATCGGGCGGATATAACTCCGGTTCAAATGTAATGCCGGGCATGGGCAATGGTATGTCAGGCTGCGCCTGAATAACATCGAACGTACCCGGGATGTCCTGCCAGTCTTCGCCAACTATCCTGACATCAGTCAGCACTGCACCTGCCGGGATGACCAGTTTCCGCACGATGCGCGGCATGCGTGGAGCCCCCGGCATGACCAGTACGGGATGACCCTTGATCTCGACCACGTCATGATCATCAGCCCGGTAGAATATCAAATCCTGCATGGAAAACGCCACTG
>JBFEPB010000421.1:0-1952 GCA_041550295.1 bacterium
CATAACATTCTCCTTGACATGCAATCTTAATCTCTGCTCGATCAGTTCATGCACCCGCAGTAGCAATTTCTTCTTCCGTTCGTCCTCCAATTCTCCCGTTCTTTTCAAAAAAACACCGTGCGACAGGATCGCGCCGACCAGTTCAGCCACGCCTTCATCCTTTGTCGCCGTCGTCCTCAGAATCGGCTGATCCCATCCCACTCTCTGTTCCCTCATTTCAAGTGCAAATTTCAATTCCATCAGCAAACGTTCACAACCTTCGCGATCGCCCTTGTTGACCACCAGAATATCGGCGATCTCAAGCAGACCTGCCTTCATTGCCTGAATACTGTCGCCGGATTCAGGAACGAGAACTACTACAGTAGTATCGCAAACCTGGGCAATGTCCAGCTCTACCTGTCCGACCCCGATCGTCTCGATCAGAATATAGTCCATACCCGCCGCGTCGAGCACAAGAGCGACATCTTTTGTCGCCTGGGCAAGACCTCCCATACTACCGCGAGATGCCATGCTTCGGATAAAAACATTCTCATTCGACGCAAGGTCGGTCATGCGCACGCGGTCACCAAGTAATGCGCCTCCAGAGAAAGGTGAACTCGGATCGACTGCGATTATTCCAACCTTCTTCTGCTGACGCAGCAAATGCAAAGCAATTGCGTTCACCAGCGTTGATTTTCCCGCCCCTGGTGGACCAGTGATCCCAATGTGGTAAGCACACCCAGTATGGGGAAAAATGCGCTCGAGCAGTTCATCAACTGCGTCATTCTCGACTCGGCTGATGATCTGAGCAATAGTCCTCTTATCACCCTTCAACAGCCTATTGATATTATCCATACAATCGATTCAAAAATGCCCAGCCACACAGAGTCATAAACTTCAATATATGTCGATTAAAAACCAAGTGCAGAACCCTGTATCTTGACCACTAACACATCGAGCGAACCTGCAGCACCATCATCCGAGTGTCCGACCACTAATACATCACCACCGGGAGTTACCTGGACCGCATTTGCCCATTCCCCGCCATGGCTGCCGATCGTCTTATCCCAAGCAATATTACCTTCGGCATTGAGTCCGGCCAGATATAAGTCATTATCGTATATTCTCCTTTGTTGCGCGGTCGGCATGACCATTTCTTTTGTTATACCAGCAACAATGTAGCCGCCATCGCCAGCCTCACATATTGCATTACCATATTCATAGAAAGGCTTGTTGCCAAAAGAGGTCAGCCATTGTTCATTTCCGAGCGAATCGGTCTTGACGACAACGACGTCCATCATATCATTGCAATCAGAATATCCAGTCAATACCCAACCACCGTCGACGGCGGGCGAAGAACCTTTACACCAGTCAAATCCATGGCCGTGCTCACCCGGTGCATTGTAAGACTGTGACCACTCCTTCTCACCAGCGGCAGTCATCTTTGCCAGATAGAAATCAGTGTTCGCACTGAAACTCCCGCTGCTCGCTGCAAACACGCAACCGCCATCATCCGTGGGGTGAACCGAATTGACCATATCTATACGCCATCCGCTTATTGTCTTTGACCAGATAGTGTCACCGTGTACATCAATCTTAAGCACATAAAAGTCTTCTTCACTGTAGCCGAAGGAGTGGGTGAAACCTCCTATGAAATACTGTTCGTCTCCAGCCTTGCATAATGCCGTACCAACATCCCAACTCGCCCCTCCGAATGTCTTTGACCAGACTTCATTCCCTTCATCATCAATCTTCAGTAAATAGAAATCCTTAGATCCAGCGCCAAATGAAGTAGTGTACCCGAGTACCAGGTACCCATCCACAGTCTCCATACATGCGTTGCCATATTCTGTCCCTTTGCCGCCGAAGCGTTTACACCAAATCAAATTGCCACTTGCATCAGTCTTGATAACCAACATATCCGCATCCGTAGCCCCAGGGGCGAAAGTATAGCCAACGAGAAGAAGACCTCC
>JBFEPB010000422.1:0-1952 GCA_041550295.1 bacterium
CATCAAAGTGTCGATCCATTTGTACCTCCTTTTGACTCAGCCAAACCGACCACTGATATAATCGAATGTACGCTTGTCCCGCGGGTCGGTAAATATCCTCTTGGCCGTGTCAAATTCAACAAGTTCACCCAGCAACATGAAACCAACGTCATCTGCTATGCGCGCCGCCTGCTGCATGTTGTGAGTAACAATGATGATCGTATATTTCTTCTTTAAGCCGATCATCAATTCCTCGATCTTACCAGTGGCTATCGGATCAAGCGCAGAACATGGTTCGTCCATCAACAAAATCTCAGGCTCGACCGCAAGCAGACGCGCAATACAAAGCCGCTGCTGTTTTTCAGCTGATAGAGCCAGTGCTGAATCATTTAGTCTGCTTTTTAGATCATCAAATAAATCAACTGCCCGCAATGAACGTTCAACGATTTCACGCAGCGTTTTCTTGTCGCTGATGTTCCAAACCCGAGGACCGTAAGCGATGTTGTCGAATATCGAAAGTGGAAAAGCATTCGGCCTCTGGAATACCATACCGACTCTCTTCCTGAGCAGAATAAGGTCATGCATAGGCGAATATATATCTTCATCATCGATCAGAACGCTACCGGTGATGCGGACGCCGTCAATCAATTCATTCATCCGGTTGAACACACGCAACAACGTCGATTTACCGCAACCCGAAGGGCCGATAACTCCGGTTATGAGATTTCGTTTGATGGCCACATTCACGTTTGTCAGCGCCTGGAACTTATGATAGTAAAGGTTCAAATTGGCAGTGCGTATGATCATCCAAATCTCCCGCGTATGTAATCGTCGGTCCTCGTGTCAGTAGGGCTGGTGAATAGTTTTTGCGTTTTTCCGATTTCTATCAGTTCCCCCAGAAGAAAAAATGCGGTCCGGTCAGAAACCCTTGCGGCCTGTTTGGTATTGTTCGTAACCAGAATGAAGGTGTAGTCTTTTTTTAGTTCAAGCATTGTGGCTTCGATTTTCGCCGTCGAAATCGGATCGAGACCAGAACACGGTTCATCCATCAAGATAACCTCTGGCTGCATTGCAAGTGCGCGGGCGATACACAATCTTTGCTGTTGCCCGCCGGATAAACGCGCGGCAGAGTCCTCGAGCCGGTCCTTTACTTCATCCCAGAGATTTGCCGATGTCAGTGCATTATAGACCAGTTCATCAACTTCTGACTTCCCGATTCTGCGGTGCAGTTTGGGGCCGTACGACAAATTCTTGCGGATCGAACCGGGTAAAACTACTGGTGTTGCGAATACAATCCCGATCCTTCTCCTCAGATCATTGATCGGGATCTCGAATATGTCTTTCCCATCTAATAGTATCTTCCCCGTGATGCGTGCATAATCGATTTCGTATAAACGATTCAAAGCACGCAGCAGAGAACTCTTCCCCGAGTTAGCGGGTCCGATGACCGCCATGATCTCTTTGCTTTCCACATCCAGGTTTATTGATTTCAATGCCTGATGGTCATTGTAATACAGATTGAGTTCCCTAATACTAATTTTTGCCATTTAGTAATACCGGGCAATGAAGCGATGCATTAAACGGTAAGCAATGAAATTTATTGCCAGAATAATTATGATCAAAACGGCAGCCGTTCCGTAAGCCTTCGGCATTGATATACCCTCACGTGCGAGTATGTAAAAATGCACGGCCAGGGTGCGGGTCGACGAGAAGACCGATGTCGGCAACCCTAATGATGAACCTGCAGTGAAGATGACGGCTGCGGTCTCCCCAACTGCCCGACCGATCCCAAGGATGACGCCGGTCAGGATGCCGGGTAGAGCCGTCGGCAGCACGACCCTGACGATCGTATCGAGCTTACCGCCGCCGAGCGAATAGCTGATCTCACGGTAAGTATGCGGAACAGATTTAATCGCCTCTTCAGATGTTCTAATGATCGTTGGCATGATCATCACGGCAAGAGTCAGTCCTCC
>JBFEPB010000423.1:0-1944 GCA_041550295.1 bacterium
GCGTTGTTTCCATTTCGGAAACAGAGGTCCTCAGTTCGGAAACCTCAGCCTCAAGTGTCGCAATGGATGCGTTCACATTTTCCAGCTGTTCCGTGACGCTTACGAGTTCAGCCTGTGCTTCCTCTTCGGTCATTTTCTCCTGAGCTGATGCCAAGACAGGAACCACGAAGCAGAGAATAAGTGCAATCGATAGTATATTTTTCATTTTTCTCCTCCTCACTTCGCACAACGGGTATCGATCTTAGCCTGCAATTCATCAATCTCAGCTTGTAATGCCGCGATACTCGCTTCGATTTCTGTACGCATTGCCAGCAGATCGTCTCTTTCAGCCTGGAGATCGGCAAGTTGTGCTTGTGCAGCTTCGAGTGCAGCCTGGGCTTCAGCCAAAGCATCGAGCGTTTCCTGCTTGGCCATCTTTGGACCGCAACCAATGATCAAGACGGCCAGGAACAATAACGCAACTGCTTTCTTCATAATACCTCCTCCCTACATTCTATTATAATATGACAAAATATAATCATATTGGGGGTCATGTCAATAGCCAAAATACAAAGGATTCAACATACATGTTCCAGGAGAATATTTTTGGTTCGATTTATCGAGTTATTCCACAGCGTCCTGCTCTCCATCTGTTGACTTTTGCTGATTTATGGCTATGCTATGGCATGGCTGTTCATGCAATAATAGTCGCTGCCGGCACGGGTAGAAGATTCGGCGCAAGAAAACAGTTTTTCCTTGTCCATGGCCGTCCTCTACTCTTCTATGCGACGCGTGTATTTCAATCCCATGATAAGGTGGATACAATAACGCTCGTTGTGCCGTCACGGAAGAAGAGCGCTACTAGAAAGATTGTCAAAGATTATGGACTCAGTAAGGTACGAAGTATTGTCAGCGGCGGTAAGAGAAGACAGGATTCAGTGGTCAATGGTCTGCGTGCCTTACGGCGCACTTCTGGCACGGTGATCATCCATGACGCGGTAAGACCGCTGATCACGAGGGCCATGATAACAAAGGGCCTCGCGATGTGCCGTAAATACAAGGCGGTCATCCTCGCCGTTAAAGTCGCCGATACCGTTAAAAAAGTAGCACGCCGACGTGTCCAGGATACTGTCCCCCGTGAAGACCTCTTTCTTGTCCAGACACCGCAATTCTATGATCTCCAGACCATCAAACGGGCTGTGAAGAACGCTGATTTCCACCTCGACTATACTGACGAAGCGCAGATCCTCGAATCCCTTGGTAAACCAGTATATGTCTGCCAAGGAGACCGGCACAATATCAAAGTGACCGACCGACGGGACCTGCAAATAGTCCTCAATTCACTAAAATGAAAAGGGTTATCATCCTCGGATCAACCGGCTCAATAGGCCGTAATGCGGTTCAGGTGATCAGACGGTTAACCGGCTACAGGGTTGTCGGACTCGCAACATTCGGCAATTATCGACTGCTGGCAGACCAGACGATGCTGCTCAAGCCACAAATGGTAACACTCATCGATAAGAGACATCATAAATACCTTAAATCTCGACTGAACAAGACAAAACTGCTGTGCGGCGAGCAGGGCATAACCGAGATGATCGAAGCGCTGCGTGCCGACAAAATAATCTGTGCACTGGCCAGTTCTATCGGTATCAGGGGCATAATGTGTGCGATCGAGAAGAAGATGGAACTATGCCTCGCGACAAAGGAGATACTCGTCAATTATGGAGACCTTGTAATCGAAAAAGCCCGGAAGTCAGCAGTAAGGATCATACCTATCGATAGCGAACATTCGGCAATCTATCAGTGCCTTGAAGGCAGAAATATGAATGACGTAATGAACATAATCTTAACCGCATCCGGCGGCCCGTTCCTCAACAAGTCACTCAGAAACGTCACCAAAGATGATGTCTTGAACCACCCGGTCTGGAAAATGGGCAGGAAGATTACCGTGGATTCAGCAAC
>JBFEPB010000424.1:0-1943 GCA_041550295.1 bacterium
ATTTTCAGACCATCATGATCAAAATGTAGCGGTGCGCCGAGGAAAACGAACCTCATTTTTCTGAACATACGCGTAAGAGCTGAACCGTCACCTGGTTTCCTCTTCGGTCTTCTGCCCACGATAACAGTGCTTGTCGGCGCGGCTGGTGTGTCAATTGCCGGGATCGTCCCGAAAATCGCCAGACCTGTCTTCTCTACAAGAGCATCAGGATCTTTCACCGAATTATCTATGTATTCGCCGACAAAAACCGCAAATCCGCCGGCAAGGACGCTAACAACAATGGCAAGAAACAAGGTCAAAAGGCGACGGCGGGAATTCACAGGCGAATCAGACACCATGGGTGGATTGACTATACTCAAATCCGAAGTGATACCTGCTTCCATCACCCGGACATCATCAAGTCTCTCAGACAAGCCTAAATATTGTGTTTCCTTTGTTTCGCGGTCGCGCTCGAGGCGGGCCAGGCTTATTTCATCATCAGGCACGCTTTTGAGCCGCATTTCTAGTTCTACAATCTTTTTCTCTACGCTTTGGATCTCGGCCCTGATCGCGGGAATTCGCTTGCCTATTTGCTCCTGCATTTGTTGTTTAAGAACCTCAAATTTATTCCGCAATTCAATGACTTCTGGATGATTCTCAGAGTATCGCTTCAACATGCTTTTCAATTCAGCCTCGGTCGTCATGAGCTGGCTGTACACATCTTTCAGGACATCGGAAGACGCAAGCGCCGAGGCGAAATCAGGCAATTCGTCACTTACTGCGCGGGTTGCTGCAAGAGAAACGCTCAGGTCGGTCAGTATCCTCTGCTCGATGTCCAGATCATTGCGCCTTGATTCCAACTCTGATACCTGACTTATCAGTTGGTAGGTCGATGCCCCGAGGTCGGTGATCTTCTGCTGCTGTTTAAATGACCTCATCTTTTCTTCGATATCACTTAGTTCCTGCCGGTAGACGACCATTTGGGAATCGATCTGACCCTTTCGCTGCTTGTACAGGAGAGATTTTTCCATCACGTCATGAGCAATTATCTGCTCGGACAGGGATTGAGCGATCTTGAGAGCATCTCCAGGATTGCTCCAGTGTACGTCGATCCTTAACATGCCGATGAGGTTCATACCCGGAAAGATAGTCTTAGCATCCAAGAGCTTCTTTTGTATGCCTTCACCAGAGAATGGAACCGCCTCGGTACCGATATCCTGTTCTACTTTGTCGGCATCAAGCACCTTGATGGCAAGCGAATTACGCAGCGCGAGCGCAATACGCTCCCTCGGATAGATCGTAACATCATAAACCTTCACGTCCGAAACAGGAGCCAATTTGGAAACCTTCAACTCGAAACGTCCAAAATCAACATACGAATCAAGAGGAAACTGCTTGGAGGTACCATCGCTCTGCAGAACTAAAAAGGTGCCATCACCGACCAGCAATCTCAAAGGACCGATGGCTTTCTTAAAATCCTCTTTTATCCGAGCATAGACCTTTATCTCAGAAATGCCATTTTTCGCGTGAGCATAAAGACCGAGCGTATCAGCGACCTTCTGTGAAAGACTAACGCTCAATAGGTTCGATATGACCCGCTGGCTCACATTGCTGATCTGTGCTAACGGCGTCTCAGCCATCCCCGGTGACAACAAATCCTCGACCGGCCTTTCATTAATGCCAAGATCGAATGTTGCTTTATAGATGGGTGTGAACGGGCGAATGAGTTGGGCAATGATAATGCCTAAGAAGACCGGAACCGCAATAAATACAAACAACCTCCGCCGGCGCAGGAAGACGTTCACGATCTCACGAACATCAACGGACTCATCACGCTGCACGCTACGATCATTATTAGGCTTACTATTCATGCTTTCTTCCCTGTATGCAAATATCCAGCTCCTACGGAGCGGCGATGCACATTCAAAGTACTCAATGTGAGAAACGGAGCAACGGTGAAACGG
>JBFEPB010000425.1:0-1912 GCA_041550295.1 bacterium
GGGGAACTCCAATAATTCTTCCGGGGCGTGTCGCAGGTTCTCTTCAAATACCGACTGTTCGTCCTCAAACAGAGCTACACGCGTTGAACCAGCGCCCGGATTGACAACCAGGATCTTGAACGCCATTCAATCCTCCTCGTATCATGATACCATAAACAGAATATGAAGTCAATTGCCACGTGGATTATTGTGCTCTGCACCTGCCGCATCATTGTAGCGCTAACACGATGAGAACGAGCGGCACGGATTTTTTGATCATTGAAATCCATTGGTAATTTTGTATACTATGAAATGATCACGCCACTGCTTCTTCTGGCACTTGCCATGAACCCCGGCGTCATAATCGTCGACAATGTCTGGTTTTATGGCGATGACCACAAGATGCGTATTTTTAATACAGGAGATATGGTAGATATCCTCGAGGACCTCGGCGAAAAGTATGCTGTCGGGTACGATACAACATCCGGCAAATTGGAGAAGAACGTGCTCGTAGATTTAAATAGCGAGATCGGAGAAGACGAGTTGTTTGTCTTCGCAAGGGGTTATTTTGATGAGGGAGAATGTGAAAGAGCCGCCCGGCTCCTGGACATCTTCACCCGCTATTTTGACGGCTCTAGTTATCTGGCTGAAGCCCTCTACTATCTTGCCCAGTCGTATGAAGCCCTCATCGACAAAGCCAATAATGATTCAATACCAGGCATAGCCCACAATGAAACTGTCGACAGGAACTACTACAATGGCGATATCTACCGGATGATCCTAACAGATTTTCCAAACAGCCCATTCGCATCAAAGGCTCAGTACCGGCTCATCAACATCTTCCGTATCGAGCATTTGCCCTGGCAGGATTCAGTTGAAGTAATACAACAAGAACTCAACATGTGGGAAGATTTCTGCACAGCGTACCAAGCACTAGAGGAACACGTACTCGCTCTTTCCGAAATAGGATATTTGAATCGGGTGCTGTATGAAATCACCGACAACGCGGACTATCACGACACAGCATTGCTGACATTCAGAGCAATCGTCGCCGAGTATCCACATACTATCTACGCCGCCTACGCAACAGTGAATCTCTACGAATTAAAATCAGATAAGAAGATCTATAAATATTGAAGCGTCGGTTATTTACGGTGGAGCTTTCTTGAGGCGAGTAATTTCTTAAGAGTATAGGTATTAACCACATCACGCGGCTCAAGCCAGCCACGACGGGCAGTCGCGACTCCGAACTTCATCCAGAGCAAACCCTGCACATCATGGGCATCCGTGCCGATCGATATTTTGATCCCGATTTCCTTGGCCACCCTGAGATTGACGTCGCTCAGGTCAAGGCGGTCCCAGAACGCATTCAATTCCAGCCATGTTCCTGTCTGCGCCGCTTTATCCATGATTTGGTGTACATCGACGTCATACCCTTCGCGCGATGAGATCAACCGCCCGGTCGGGTGTCCGATGATATCAACGTACCGATTGTCCATTGCTGCGCAGATCCTTTCGGTCACATTCTTCTTGAAACCCTGGTGTATCGACGCAACAACAAGGTCTAGTTGCCTGAGTATACTATCCGGATAGTCGAGCTTTCCGTCCTTGAGGATGTCGACCTCGATCCCCCTTAAAACATGGACCTTTGATTTCTTATTGATCCGGTCGATCTCTTTCCACTGCTGTTTCAGGCGGTCGGGTTCAAGACCATGGGCGTATTTTGCCGACTGCGAATGATCAGTGATCAGAATGTATTGATAACCCAGCTCTTCGGCTTTCTGGGCAAGCTGAGCAATAGCTGCCGAGGAATCAGAATATGTTGAATGCATCTGCAGGTCGCCTTTCATATCCCCGGACTCAACCAACTTCGGCAAACTATTCTTCAAAGCAACTTCAATCTCACCGCGGTCTTCGCGCAATTCCGGCGGAA
>JBFEPB010000426.1:0-1911 GCA_041550295.1 bacterium
CATAATATCCCTGGCATTTTCCCTTACGGAAGAAATACCTGAGGCGCACCGGATTTTCAGTGCCTCGGATACGTATTACCAGGGCGTCATTTTCAGAGAACGCGATGTCTTTGTCCACGTACAACCAGGCCGATGCAAACCCTTCGAACTGCGGATTGGCCATCAATTTGATGCTACCACCTTGGTGTACGATCTCAACGTGGTAGTCGTACAGTTGTTGGATCACTGATGTGGTTTCGGCAAAATCTTCCTGCCACAAGGTAGATGCAGCGAGAAAGAATATCAGAGAGATCATTATGCCTCCTTTCCAAGCTAGTCTACACTGATAATGTGCTCGGTCAACCCTGAAATTGGCGCCCTTGCTTCACAGACATAGGCGCCACTTCTTCATGCTATCTTAAAGACCGATGTCACGTAGCGCTCACAAGAAATGTCATTAAGGAAAGATGGTTTATGACATTGAATTCGCTTGACTAGGCACGGTTAACCTGTATACTCATATTTGGATGTGTCTTTTGGAAGAATCCCATGAGGGGCAAAATCGTGTGTGATCCATTCATGCATAGAAACTCACTCATAAGCAAAGATATCCGGCTGAAATCGAATGGAAGCTTCCGATAATAAAGATCAGGCTCAAAAGCGGATTTTATGCACATCGGTACGTGAATTGGTGGAATATGCGTTGCGGTCTGGTGATTTGAATCTGACTTTTTTCGGTGCAGACCGTACGGCCCAGGCAATTCGCGTCCATCAGTCAATACAGGCATCACGACCAAGGGAATATAGGGCAGAGGTATTTGTCCGTCATGCAGTGGAATTGGATAATTATTGTCTGAACATAAGTGGACGTATCGATGGCATCTATGATTACGGCGAACACGTGGTCATCGACGAGATCAAAACGACACGCAAGACTCTCAGGTCTGTACAAGACGGGGAAAATAAGATTCATTGGGGGCAGGCAAAATGCTATGCGTACTTGTATGCCCTACAGCATGACCTATCCCAGATCGAGGTTCAGTTGACCTATTATCAGGTCGAAGATGACGAAAAGGTCGAAGTACGACGTGTTTTCTCCATTGATGATCTGGATGATTTCTTTAAATCAATTGTGAATGCCTACCTGAGCTGGGCACGCCGGGTAATGGAATGGAAAAGGATAAGGGATGAGTCGATTACGAACATGGAATTTCCGTATGAGCAGTATCGAGCCGGCCAGCAACGCATGATGGATATGGTGTCAGAAACCATAGATGATGCGTTGCCGTTGTTGATCCAAGCTCCGACCGGGATTGGCAAGACCATGGCTGTTATCTTCCCAGCGGTGCAAGCGATGGCCCGGGGTCACGCGGAAAAAGTTTTCTACCTCACCGCTCGCACTACTGGTAGGAGCGCTGCCGAGCAGTGCCTGGAGACATTGATGCAAAACGGCCTCAGGTGTAAGTACCTCAGTATTACCGCAAAGGAAAAGGTGTGTTTCAATCCTGAAAAGGCGTGTGATGGCGAAGATTGCATGTACGCACGGGGATTTTATGACCATATCAATGAAGCATTGTTTGATGCCTTCGATCGTGATGGTTTTACCCGCGATAGCATCCTCAGCATTTCCAGGCAACACAGAATATGCCCGTTCGAGTTCTCACTCGAATTGTCACTGTGGGTTGATGTCATCATCGGCGACTACAACTATTTCTTTGATCCCAGGGTATATCTGAGAAGATTCTTCGAGGATCACGATAGAGACTACGTAGTACTGGTCGACGAAGCGCACAATCTCGTGGAGCGATCCCGGGACATGTATTCGGCTACCATTATGAGAACACCGTTTGTTGCCCTCAGGAGGCACCTGAGAACAAAACTTCCCGATTTGTATCGAGTCATGGGCAAGGTTAACGCATCAATGGGTAAAGC
>JBFEPB010000427.1:0-1910 GCA_041550295.1 bacterium
ACCTTACTTCGAAAGTGAATACGCGGCGATAAAGGCAAAGTTGAACTAAACAACTGCCGGCTACCAGGAAAATCCAAAACGGCTGTCGGTTTCTTAAGAAAACCCGGTAATATATCAATCGTGAAGCATACGGCGGTTTCTGAACCGTAAATACGAATCCGGAAGCGGTGGGCTCGATGCAATCGGTTGAGTGGCCGCAACCGGCTTCTTTTCTAGCTTCCTGATCATTGAACCAAGCATTTTTTGGATGACCACACTGGTATCCAACCAGGTCTGTACATCGGATTTTTCCAGCAGAACACAGTCAACAACTTTGTAGAGCCAACTCTCGGTTTCTGCGGTACTCGACTGCGCGTCCTCGAGAAATTCGATATACTTCCTCCGCTTTCTTGCATTGAAACCTTCGGCAATGTTAGCACTTATGCCTCCTGCGCTTCTGAGTAATTGATCAACAAGGACTGTCGAAGCTGCATCCTGCGATAATCTACCCGTCTCCTTATGGATGGAAACGAACAGTTCATGCGCCTTTTGCCAAACCCTCAGGTCTGTGAAATGTTTAATCGCTTTGGTCTCAGTCGATTCCATGTTTCCTCCTTTCTACTATAATTACAATATTCGCACGTATTTCTACACCCCATGAATTGCCTTGCGTTCAATATTGAAATATGAAGGGAAGTTGTCGCTGTAACGTATGGCGGAGGCGTGTAGGAATCGAACCTACCGTCCCCCTTTCGAAGGACATCCGGGTTTGAAGCCCGTCAGGCACACCAGCACCCATCCGCCTCCACAAAATCTGCTCAAATCTTTGATTTGACTGCAGATTTTAGTGGCCTCGTTCCAATTCCATTCTGGAATGAGGCATCATCAATTCAAAATCCCAAATCTTCGATTTGGCTGGAAATTTCAATCCCCCGAGCTTGTCGAAGGACCTCCGCCAAATACTAACAAAAATATATTCAAAGTCAAGACACGTTTTTGAAAGCCTTTTCTACTTACCCCAGCCAATACTAAGCGGGGTATAGCGGACAGTAATGCCGAATACCCACTCTCTGCTTCTGGACACGAGAATGCCCGGGCTCAGCGGACCGATCCTGAGAATACCCGGGTAGACATTCAATCTTAATCTGTATTCAGGCGCAGTCGATACCATAAGTGAGGCCAGCAGTGAATTATTTCGGTCGTAGAATAGGCCTGCCCGCCAGGTAAGAACCGCTGTAAGCACCCTGCCCGTATCCTCCTCGGCTACTCTGATGAGATCTTCCACAAGAAGACCACCGGCGACGCTCAACGCCTGTCCGTCGGTCCAGCGATGCGTCAAACCGAACATACCGTGCAGACCAAAATGCGCCATTAGATGCCAGTTTTGTTCTTTCGTGAGAGGGTATTTTGCGACATAGAACTGCCCCATATTCTCGAGGTTCCCGTTTCTTATATTGATCACGGGTTGCATCGACCATTCGGCGAGGCTCAATTTCTCCGAGAAGAACCGGCATACTTTGTCATTTGAAAAAAGAAGCATGCCAGCGGGATCGAAGATGAACAAATCTGCAAGATGATCAACGCTCAACTCTTCATTGCCCCTGTTCTCAACGATCTCGGATAACGCGTGGTAAATCACCATGGTGCCGATCGACCAGAGCCTCGGCGAATTGAATCCATGATACCGGTACCACTCCTCTGTTGCACGAAAATGCATCCCTCCGCCGATCACGTGCAGAAAATAATTAGGAACCCATTGATTACCTTTCTCCTTGATAGTCAGGGGCAATACCTCTGTGGATAAGAACCGCCACCATCCAAAATCACTGATCGTACGTAGCGGATTGCGGATAGTCCTCCACACATTTTCTGCCCACTCAGCATATGGATACGTAAATATCTTCCTTCCATATTCATCAACATACTTCGGG
>JBFEPB010000428.1:0-1909 GCA_041550295.1 bacterium
CGTCAAAGGCGATCTGGAAACCCGCCTCGAATAGAAATTTATGGATATTGGAGCTGTTGCAGTTGTCTGCCGCGGTTTCTAATCTTTCAAAGAATACTTCACCACACCCTTGAGGACAACGTTCTTCACCCTGCCCTTTAGTTCACGGCCGAGCAAAGGTGTATTCTTGGAACGTGATTTAATTTTGTCCTCGGCGACCCTCCACTTGCGATCAGGCGCGATCATGGCAATGTCAGCAACCGCACCAAGACCGATACTGCCTGCCCTGGTCCCGATCAGCTTTGCCGGGTTCACGGTCATCTTCTTGATCACATCCAGCCAACCCATGTTCTCTTTATTGATGAGCTCCATGATGATCAAGGACACAGCAGTTTCAAAGCCTATCATGCCGTAAGGCGCACTGGCAAACTCCAGCTCTTTCTCTGCCTGACAATGGGGTGCATGATCGGTCGCTATGCAATCGATCGTTCCATCTTTGAGCCCTTCGATGATCGCCTGACGATCATTCTCACTCCGGATCGGTGGATTGACTTTGTAATTTGCGTCGAACGACACCAGGGCTTCATCATTAAAATAAAAATAATGGGGGCAGGTCTCGCAGGTTACGCGCACGCCCTGTTTCTTTGCCTCCCTGATCAAATTAACCGCGCCCTCGGTTGAAATATGACAGAGATGCAGCCGGGCACCGGTGAATCTAGCCAGCAGCAGATCCCGGGCAACGATCAATTCCTCGGCAATTGCAGGCGAACCTTTCAGACCGAGGCGGGTCGACACCAGTCCTTCGTTCATCAAACCATCCTGTGCCAGGTTTTTGTCTATAGGATGTTCGAATATCGGCACATCGAAAATCCTGGAGTATTCCATGGCATGGCGCAAGACATTGCTGTCGGCCACGGTATCGCCATCATCGCTGAACCCTTTAGCACCTGCTTTCAATAACTCACCGAATTCGGTCAGTTCCCTGCCGTCACGGTTTTTGGTTATTGCGCCGACGGGAAATACATTACACAGTCCGACCCTTGCTGCCTCTTTATATATGTAACTGACAATGCCGTCATTGTCTATTGCCGGATCGGTATTCGGCATGCAGCATATGCTGGTGAAACCACCGGCAACGGCGGCCTGACTTCCGGTTTCGATGGTTTCCTCATCAGGCCTGCCTGGATCACGCAAGTGGCAATGAAGATCCAGCAATCCAGGCACTACGATCAGGTCTCTCGCGTTCAGCACCCGCGCCTTCCTGTCGCTAACCGATTTCTCGATCCTGGCAACCTTACGGTCTTTGATCAGTATGTCACGCTTCGCATCGAGATTTGAGGCAGGATCGATTACCCTTGCGCCTTTTATCAGCAGATTAGTCAATCTTGCCTCCCGCATGCACGAACAACACAGCCATCCGCAACGCCACACCGTTTTTGACCTGTTCGAGGATAACTGATTTCGCGCTATCGGCCACTTCCGGGTCGATCTCTATTCCCCGATTCGTCGGCCCCGGATGCATGATAATGCTTTTCTTCTTCATTTTACGCACCCGGTCCGCGGTCAATCCGTAGAGTGTGCGGTACTCTCTGACCGAAGGGAACAGGCCGCTCTGCTGACGTTCGAGTTGAATACGTAGAGCCATTACTACATCACAATCAGAAATGATCTCATCGAGATTGTAGTACACGTCAACACCAAGATTCTTTATTTCAACCGGGATCAGGGTCGGCGGCGCGCAGATGACGACATGCGCGCCCAGTGTCTTCAGGCCATAGATATTCGACCTGGCGACGCGTGAGTGACTTATGTCACCGATGATCAGAACTTTAAGTCTCCTCAGATCGCCGAAATGCCGGCGCATCGTCATGATGTCCAACAACCCCTGGGTAGGGTGTTCATGGGTACCATCACCCGCGTTAACGACGAA
>JBFEPB010000429.1:0-1893 GCA_041550295.1 bacterium
ACCTGTATGATACCTCGGGCAGCATGAGAGTATTCATCAATGCCGGTGAAAGAACCACATGCCTCGCCGGCCTTGAGACAGACAATGGTGTGATCAGCGGCTATTCAATAAAGACCGGCCAGGGACTTGTTGCAAGGTTCTCCAAGAGAGGCATAAACGTCATCAATCTGACAGACATCGAAAAACTGGCACTTGAAAATGACCTGCCACCGGCACCGATACCGTTGCCAGAACCGGGTGAAGGACGTCTGTTCCATGAGTACAAATATTCAGTTACAATGGCGATAATTGCTTTTTTGATACTCACGGTAATTCTTGTCTTAGTTCTGAGATATGATATTGATTATTATTTAAAAAGGAGCAAGAAATGATCAAGTTTGCCATCGCGCTGTGTCTCTTTTCGCAGATAAAGGACATAGAACCCTACAAGAAATGGGATATAGAGATCGTAACCAGAAAAACGGACGAATATCTATTATTGACCAAGAATACTCCACTCACGTTCTCAGTCGAGGGACCGACATATCTGCGGGTATATACGCGAATTGTCTGGCCCAAAGGCAATCTAGGAAGTCAGATGTATAAATTGATATTGCAGGAGAATAAGATTGATGAAAAAATCATAACACTGGAATCAGAAGAATCGATCGTGACCAAGGATAGGCGGGACAGATCCCTCAGCAAATGGCGTTCTTTCTATATCGAGGTGGCCGAGGGGCTTAACACATACCGCCTGACTCACTGGTCGTCACCCAATGATACGATACTGGTAAAATTCGCATACGAATCACCGAAAAGATGGACCGAGATCGCTGCCACCGAATACAGCGGCGTCATTGAAGCCGTCGAAGAAGAGCGGATATTCAAATACTATGAGCTGGGAAAAGACAGAGAACTCGTGTTGCGTGTCAACGGGCCCACCCGACTGCGGGTCATTTCTAGACTGAACTATAACGAAACAATGATCGGCGATCAGAACTACACGATCACCGTAGAACGTAACGGTGAAGCAGAGCAATTCAATCTCAAATGCTATAAATCGCAGATCATAACCTACCGGGACAAGAAGAATATCATACCGGCGAACGCCCGCAGCTTCCACATGAACCTGAAGGCGGGAACCCATGTCCTCAGATTCAGATTAACCGGAACAATAGCCGAAAGCGCCGCACTGCGCTTTCTGACCGAGGAATGATGATTGTACTCTTATTCTTAACATTCTGGGATTACTCCTATAACTTCGACCTCGATTTAACCTACGATGACAATGTCTATGCCTATTCTCAGCAGTACATCGATGATTATCTCAACGGCATACGTTCGTACCGTTTTCCGTTCGAGACATATGATGATCTTGTCACATCCTTCGACTTTGCTCTACTGGTAAGGAGTAGGTTCTTCGGCAAGCACACTACTACTTTCAGTTTTGACGTGAACACCGACAACTATTTGTTGAACAACCAGAAGAACTTTCAGAGATACACGTTTGGAATGAGACAGTCGCTAGGCAGATATGCGGTGAAAGCATCCTACCAAATCATTCCAAGATACCTTATACGCTACTACCTTGATCCATCGGGGTTAAGCACTGACTACATTGGTTGCGTAGCAACATACCACACCGCAAGGGTAAAGGTATCTTTCACGACTGTACGTGACATAGTTCTGAGTGCTGAATACGGACGTCGATGGGATGATTATATACCCGAATTCAACCGGTATGACGCGAATGGTCATGTGGCGACGCTTGGCATAGAAAAAGAACTGAGCAGATCTCTTGACTTTGCTTTCTCATATGAATACAGGACTTCAGACACGGATTCGGCGGCTGCAGTAACATCGGACATTGATCTAACCCCGGATGGATCTTTTTATCAACATGCCCTGGGTGCT
>JBFEPB010000430.1:0-1887 GCA_041550295.1 bacterium
CTGTTCAAATACGAATTTCGAAATCCAAAACCGTATCGATTATACATAGCATTGGCGTATCGTCAAGCCTATTAAGTTGACAAGCATCGCTTCACGTGTATAATCATAACACGGTATCGTCGATTCTGACAATGCGGTTGCATTGGAGAGCTAGTCCTAACTGGTAAGGCAGCGGACTTGAAATCCGCCGGGAGCAATCCCATGGGGGTTCGAATCCCTCGCTCTCCGTGTGCCATCGGAGATAGCACAGCCGATGGCGTATAGCTTACTGCTGATTGTTGGATACCGGAGGTTCCGGTGGCATTTAGATTTGAAAATTTGGAGATATGGAAATTAGCAATCGAATATGGCGAGAAAATAAGGGCGTTGACGAAGAAGCTCCCGAGGTCCGAGTTATTCGGCTTGACGTCGGATCTCAACCGAGCAGGCATCTCAATCTCGTCGAATATCGCTGAGGGATCGGGCAGTGATAGTAAGCCAGAATTCAGGAGATTCCTGCGAATAGCAGTGAAATCGATATTCGAGAGTGTGTCGCAGTTAATCGTCGCACGAAGAAGAAAATATATTGACAGTGAAGAATTCACGGAAGTGTATCAGGATGCTGAATTGTTGGTGAAGAAAGTGAATAGTCTAGTCAAGAGTCTGCGTTGATGTACCGGTGGATTGCCAAAGGCCATCAGCAATTCGCCATTGGCTGTATGGAGAGGTGGCCGAGTGGTCGAAGGCACCCGCTTGCTAAGCGGTTTCTCGTCGAAAGACGGGACGGGAGTTCGAATCTCCCCCTCTCCGTTCGCCGCTTGCAGCGGCGTAGATTATAGTGATTCAAGAGTAAAATCGCGGGGACATAGGATTATAGAAGATTATGAAAGACAAGGTAAGAGTTAGAATAGCGCCAAGCCCGACTGGTTTCTTTCACGTGGGCAGTGCCCGTACGGCTTTGTACAATTGGCTTTTTGTCCGGCATCATGGAGGTAAGTTCATCCTTCGGGTAGAGGACACGGATGTGATCCGATCTTCGGATAGAATGATCGGCGTCATTCTTGAAGGTCTGAAATGGTTGGGCATCACCTGGGATGAAGGACCTTTTTATCAGTCGCAAAGGATTTCTATCTACCAGAAATACGTAAAGCTATTGCTCGCACAGAGCAAGGCCTATTATTGCTACTGCGATCCTGAAGACCTTGAACGGGAAAAGCAGGCCGCATACAAACAGAAGCAGGATTGGCAGTATGATCGAAGGTGTCTGCAACTCTCGCCTGCAGAACGCGCCGAAAAGGAGAAAAGAAATATACCAGGGGTCGTTCGTTTTCTGGTTCCTGATGGGCCGGTTACTTTCTGTGATCTCGTCCACCACGAAATAAAGCGTGAAGCAAAGGATATTGAGGACCTGGTGATCATGCGCTCAAACGGAATCCCTACGTACAATTTGGCATGCGTGGTTGACGACTACGAAATGGGTATTACTCATGTGATCCGGGCGGTAGATCACATTACCAACACGCCGAAACAGATCCTGCTTTACAACGCTCTGGGATTGCCGCTGCCAGAGTATGCACACTTGCCGCTCATACTCGGTGAGGACAAGAGCAAAATGTCAAAGCGTCATGGAGCCGCATCCCTGATGACCTACAAGGAGAGAGGCTATATCCCCGGTGCGGTGCTGAACTATCTTGCGCTGCTGGGTTGGTCTCCTGGAGATGACCGTGAGGTAATGTCTGCCGACGATATTATTTCGTCGTTTGATCTCAGTCACATAAACCCATCAAATGCAGTTTTCGATGAACAGAAACTGGAATGGATGAACGGACAATACATCTACGCAATGTCCGACGCGGAGTTATACGAGCAGCTGCGTCCTTTTGTGATCGGTTCAGGGTTCCTGGCCGC
>JBFEPB010000431.1:0-1871 GCA_041550295.1 bacterium
CACGAGGTGAAGAACCCGCTGACGATTATCCGCTCCGCGGCCCAGATCATGAAATCCGAGGACAGCGACTTCAGAGGTTCAAGCATCATCATTGAAGAATGTGACCGCCTCAACCGGGTGATCACGCGAATGCTGGATTTCACAAAAGAGGCAAGGCCGGCTCCGCGACGCATCAACGCTGCAAATAAGATCCGCAAATGGTCAGAGGAATTAGTCCAGTCCAATAAATCAAAGCAGTTGAGACTGTCGGTCGAATGCCCAACAAAATTCCCCAGCGTCAGATTTGATCCTGATCACCTCAGACAAATAATTGACAACATCCTGTTGAACGCGATAGAAGCAATGCCCAATGGCGGCAAGATCGATATAGGATTCTCCCAAGAGAACAACTGTGTGAAGGTTGTTATTGCTGACAGCGGACCGGGAATTCGCCATCAAGACAAAGGAGACATTCACCGGGCGTTCTACACGACCAAGCCCGGCGGGTCTGGTCTTGGGCTGCCGATCACGGACCGTCTGCTCGCACTCAACAGCGGCTCCATGGTGATCGACTCACAACCGCACAAGGGCTGTACCGTCACCCTGAGGATCCCGAAATGGAGGAAAAGACCGTGCTAAAGGATCAAATTCTGATCGTCGATGACGAAGAGAACATGCGTCACATCCTTGCGCGCCTATTGACTTCGGCCGGCTACGCTGTCATTGCCGCGGCGAGCGCTCAAGAAGCAATGAGTCTGTTCAGAAAGCACCCTGTCGCCCTGGTCATAACCGACCTCGTCATGCCCGGCAACGACGGTATAGTGTTGCTCACTTCACTCAAGGAGGTCGACCCCTCAATACCAGTCATCATCATCACCGCCTATGGAACGGTTCATACCGCCGTGACCGCGATGAAAAAGGGCGCGTACGATTATGTGCTGAAACCGTTTGACAACGACGAAATTCTTTTTGCAGTCAAGAAGGCGCTTTCATCCAACCGGTACCGAAGCTGCAAGTTGTATCGAGGTGCGCCAGGTAATCTATTGATCGGTACCAGTGAGAAAATCGCACGCATCTACGAATTGATAGACAGAATAGCCGACAGCGCGGGAACGGTTTTGATTACCGGAGAGACCGGCACTGGCAAGGAATTGGTCGCCCATGAAATCCATCGCCGCAGTTCTCGCAGCGAAGGTCCATTCATCTGTGTCAACTGCGCGGCACTGCCCGACACGTTGCTTGAATCAGAACTGTTCGGCTACGAAAAGGGCGCCTTCACCGGGGCCATTAATTCCAAACCGGGCAGGTTCGAACTTGCCCATGAAGGAACTATTCTTCTTGATGAAATCGGTGACATGAGCCTGCTGATGCAAACCAAACTGCTCAGGGTAATGCAGGACAAGATGGTTACGCGGCTGGGCGGCACGGCGACCAAGGAAATCGATGTGCGTATCATTGCTTCAACGAACAAAGACCTCCAGCACGCCTGTCATGAAAAGCAGTTTCGACAGGATCTGTACTACCGAATAAATGTTCTGAACTTCAACATCCCCCCGCTTCGCGAGCATAAAGAAGACATCCCCTCTATCGCGCAGTATTTTGTCGAGTGCTACTGCAAGAGGGACAATCGACCGGCCCAGGTGCTTGAACCAGGGTGCGTGACTGCACTATTGGCCTACGATTGGCCGGGAAATGTCAGAGAACTCGAGAACATAATCGAACGGGCTGTCGTCATGTCCTCAAACGGCAAAATACAGATCGAAGATACACAGGTACACAGGCAAACCACGGAAAAGAACTCCGGCCTGCGCGAAACACTACATACGACGACCAACGAGATCGAAAAACGCATCATTGCCAGCGCCCTGAAAGAGTACGGTGGCAACAGAAGC
>JBFEPB010000432.1:0-1862 GCA_041550295.1 bacterium
CATATGATGGTATAGGTTGTATCCATCCTGCACACAGGAATTGTCTACCTTTGCCGAAGTCTTCGAAGCATGCACTAATTTGTCAGCGTCAAGTGAAAGAAACTCCGCTGCCTGTTCGATCTGACCTGGTGTCTTGCGTGACGCAGCCCCCTTCCCACCACAGAAATATAATCCCAGTTCTCGACCGATATCACGCGTTGCTTCTTTCATGGCGCCGCAAACGGTCGTAGTCACGCCTGACGAATGCCAGTCAAATCCCAGCACGGAACCGAAAGCCTGGAACCAAAACGGATCTGACACCCGCTTCAAGAATTCATGATTCCCTTGCTCGACGACAATCGTCTCGATGACGGCACGCGCGAGCCGTACCATTTTCTCAAACAGCCACCTTGGGGCGCGACCGTGATGAAGGGGCAGATCGGCAATGCCGGTACGCATGTAACATGATACAACGGCATGACAACGTTGTCAATCGCTGGTACCGATATTCTGTAATTACATCAGAGCCCTACAAAATCCTTTACAAAAAAATAATTATTACTATAATTAGCTTAATGAAAAACAGACTCAAGACGATATATACATTCGCGGTTATGGTTCTTGGCTTAGGTCTGCCAATAGCGCAGGTCGTAGTCCTAAGACCTGCCTTTCCTCCTCTTGTCGACAGCATCGTATTCATTCTCACTTCGATAATCTGCGCGCTCGTCTATATCTCCCTGAAAAACACAATACTATCGTTCGAGGTTGTCGTCTATTTCTTTGTCTTGCTGCTGTTTGGCGGCACAGTAGCATCGGTTATGGCAATCATCACGCTGTTGATTGTCTGGTTCATGAAGAGCATCAAGTATTTTCTGAAAAGAGACAGCGTTGAATTCTGGCGGACCATAAAGCTGGGGGCATACAATGCAGGCGTCTATGGAATAATTTATGTTATCGCCGGAATGTTAATGGTGCTTTATCCTCAAAACGCGCAATGGATCCTGGCTATACCAACCATAGTAATCCTCAACGAAATACTTTTTTCCGTACATACGATATTGACAGGAGACCCATACTGGACCTACCTAAAAGAGGAAGCACTCGTCAGCGATCTGATGGAAATGCTGATCTATCCGATTGGTATATCCATGGCGCTGCTCTACAAAGAGTACGGTCTTGTCTCAATAATCCCGTTGGTCATAAGTATTTCGGTCTTTTCGTACATTGGTTACTTGATGTCCCAGTACCAGGAAAAAATGAAACAGCGTATCACAGAAGAAGAAGATTTGAATGAAATAGCCCGCAAATTAGAAGGCATATTGGATTTCGAGCAACTTATCACCACCATCTTGAGAAAAGTACACTCATTCATTCACGCCGAAGAGGTGACGCTCAGGCTCGAAGATCAAGAGCAGGGCATCAATCTGATGCGCAATTATGATGGTAACAAGATCCGTAATCTTAATTTTACCATTCCGCCAAAATCAGTTAATGCGGTCGAACTACCGATGGTGACACGCGACAGAAACATCGGAACCTTGATCGTCAAGCCAAAAGAGCCCCTCGATAAGGAAAGTCTGGTTCTCCTTACCAATCTCGTGAAGCACATCTCGCTATGCCTTGCTAATTCAATGCTCTACAAAATATCTATAGAAGACACACTAACCGGGCTCTATACCAGGCGTTATTTTGAGCAGAAGTTGACCGAAGGCATCGCAGAAGTGCAACGCGATAACGGAAAACTGGCGATCGTACTCTTCGATATTGATAATCTAAAGGACGTCAATGACAGGATGGGACACAAAATGGGTGATCATGTGTTGAAGAACTTTTCCCAAATCTTGAAGGTGAATTCACGAAAGAGAGACGTAATTGCGCGCTGG
>JBFEPB010000433.1:0-1860 GCA_041550295.1 bacterium
ATACTCAGATAAAATAGGCGGATCTTTTTGTTATCACTGAGATTCTTCGTGAATATTCTCTGACGTAGATATATGGACAGGAGCAGGAGAACAACGCCGACAATGTGTATGAAGGGGTATAGTCCGATCTGGTTTTTCGGCCACCAGATGATCGTAGCAATACCAATTACAAACGAAGAGTAAAAGAAGAATGCGAACAGGGCACGCGATACCCAGAAATACAGGACATCAGGAATAAGGCCTGACTGAAAAAAAAGATTCTTAACATAGTACTCGTAGGCGAGCCACACGACAAGCATCATGGTAAAGACGTATGGCACGAGCCAATCGTCAAAAGGTTTAAGACAGTTGTAGAAGAACAACCCGGCGTACAGGATAATAAAAACCACCCAGGCAAGTCTTTTCCAGTTAATCTTCATTCAAATTCCTTTCATAATAATAATCGAAGATGTGATTCCCCTTTGCTTCATCACGGAGCAGCACGATACTTTTTTCCTTGATTTTTCCCCAGGTCAGGAAACCATTGCTCTGTACGATCTCGGAGATTTCTGAAGGCGTCATCTCGGTCTTACTGAATTTCGTTTCAAATACCACGCTTTGCATTAGCGCACGCAGCGTCATGGAATCTGCCTCTTCGGTCTTGGTGAAGAGTTCTTCGGGGTAGATGATCACATCGATATCTTCTCTTTGCGCAATCACTGAAAAAACGTGTTCGTCGATCCGGCCTGCGATCCGGATTTCTTGGTTCAGTTCATTTTCGATCCTTTGCCTGAAATCGTGTATCAGTCGTGTGCGCTCAGCATCGTCTTTCGGCTTGATTTTCAATATAGTGGTGTCGGAAAGTGTTCGCTGATTGACATTGAATGTAATCAAAGAGGGTGGCATTGCCAGAAGTGGTTTGTTGATGACCCAGAGTATGTCGCTGCGTTCTTTCAGTAGGGATATGTTGATCTGATCCTGTACAGTAAGTGATTCCTCAGGAATGCATACCATTGCGAATCTGATACCGCCGATGTTCTGGATTGCATAGCCGAGTGATTTCTTTATGGAAAAATACTCGCTGCCATATGCAACCGTATCGCCGATGATAAAACCCAGACCGAGACTGTCCAGCAGCTCGTCCAAACCCATGCGCAGAAGGAAGTATTCCATGAATACGGGATCGGTCAGGGTGTGGGCCACTTTTATGCCCTCAATCTCAGCGACTCCGGCGCTGATCGGTTCTTCGCGGTACATGTCTTCCCAGATCGACCCGACATACACAACTTGTATACTACTGGCTCTCGGTACTACGCCGGCCGTGCAGGAAAGTGAGATAATAAGGAAGCTTGCGAGCAGCAGATACAATTTCACGGGCTATTATAACACGTATCAGATGCGTGTCAAGTGACGGAATGTCGCGCTCGCATCTCCTTGAAGCGAGAAATGTAGGGCAAGGCTTTAGCCTTGCGTTGACCCATTGTGAACGCGAGTGTTTTGTTGTTTACGTATTGTCGTTGTTATTTGTCTCGCTGTCCGGCTCGACTTTCTCGTGTTCTTCGAGGAATTCTTTGATGTACTGGGCGGCTTTTTCTGCGTCCTTTTCGTCGACGAGAACATCACCCCAGCCGCCCTTCATCATCTTGGGCAGACCGTCGAGCCAGGACGTTTCGAACCGGCGTGTGATCGCCTTGATGTCTTTGCCGGCGAGCATTTCCTTTAGTGTGATCGCAATGAACTCGTCCGGCGCAATGTAGATACTCTTGAGCATGGCTGAGTATAAGCAGCATAATGTATTTGTCAACCTCCGTCCCCCGTGGTAGTCCCCCGTGGTATGCTGTGGCTAACACTTGACACCCTCCATCTCCGATTGTATGATAT
>JBFEPB010000434.1:0-1859 GCA_041550295.1 bacterium
AGTAGACATGCATGATGACTTCACCGCCTACCTTGTTTTTTCGCGCTTCGCGGTCGCTGAGGACACCACTCGACGTGGTCAGAATCGCCGTACCGAGTCCACCCAGTACATGGGGGATTTCTTTTTTCGATACGTATACCCGTCGCGATGATTTTGAAATCCGTTCAAGGTTCCTGATCACCGATTCACCGTTTTTAGCATACTTCAACATGATAGTTATTTTTCTCTTTTTGGCATCAAGAGTAAAATTATTAATGAACCCTTCTTCGAGAAGGACCCTTAAAATCTCGGTTTTCAGACGTGAATACGGAACGGTCACTTCAATTTTCCGTGCCCGGCAACCATTGCGGATTATGGTCAGCATATCAGCAATCGGATCCATTGAGCCTCCTTGTGCCATATCTCGATAAATAGTCAATATTTTTAAACATAGACATTTATTATAACGAATTTCCAGAGAATGTCAACAAGAAAGAATACAATCCTGAATACCGTGTTTTTGAAGATTGATCCCGCATTACCGACTGTTTCATGGCATGATGTTGCCGGCGCTTGACTTGACATAGCTCCGGCCATACATATAATCACTCCGATGGAACATAGATCCGGGGGTATGGCAGTTATCGCGCTGGTCGTTTCAATGATCATGGTCGCCCTCCTCGTTGTGGTTGCGCTTTCGATCTTCACGCGCAGGACGTCTGCGGGAGAGGATCCGGTGACAGGACCTATCGAGAAAGGTAAGGCAGTACAGTGTCTTGCCCAGCGAAGACGAATGGAAACATCTCTGCAACAGTACCAGGTAGAACACGGCACGTTTCCAACGACCCTGGACGCCCTTGGGGGTTTTTCTCGGGAGGAATTCCAGTGTCCGGTGACCGGCATTCCCTATGTCTATGATCCAGGGATCGGGAAACTCATCTGTCCAGACCACCCGTAGTACTTAGCCGCTGTCTTACAGGAGATGTTCAAGCACGATCTTGATGCCGATCAGTATAAGCAGTATGCCGCCCAATAATTCGATCTTTCTTTCAAAAAAATGACCCAGTCGGTTACCCATAACAACACCTAGGAGCGAGAGTCCGAAAGTGATAATGCCGATGATCAGCGCGGGTACTATGATCGCTACATCCAGGAACGAGAGGCTCATGCCGACGGCAAATGCGTCGATACTGGTAGCGATAGAAAGCCCCAGCAGGGTGATGAACGTGAGGGGTGCCCTGGTATTGGCGTTGCATTCGTGTCTGACCGCATCATGTATCATCTTCAAGCCGACAACACACAGTAAAGAAAATGCCACCCAATGATCGATGCCGCTGATCACGTATCGCAGACGTATGCCGGAGAACCATCCTCCAATAGGCATGATCGCCTGAAAGAACCCGAAGAAAAAAGCGATCGTCATCGCCTGCAGCGTGCGGAAACGATCCATGGCAATGCCCCGCGCGACAGATACCGCGAAGGCGTCCATGGCCAAACCTACGGCAATAATTATAAGGGAGAGAATATCCACGGCGTTATAGCAGTATGCGAACGCTGAACATAAGACCCCGGTAGCGTAAGCTCACGTGAAACAGATCAGGCAGGCAGCATGATGAACGCTGATCGACAGACCGTGCTTACTCCAGAACGATGATCTTTTCTGACTGGGTCGTGGTACCCGATACTAATTTCACGAAATAAACACCAGCGGGAAGGCGTGCGCCTATGTCGTCGGTTGCCTCCCAGACAGTGACCGGTGAACCGGCATCACCGGAAAGGTCTATGGTCTGTATGCGTTGACCGGTCGTACTGTAGATCTCGAGCGTTGCTGACTGCTGTGTTTCACCCAGGAACTGTATGGCAAATGCGGCAGAGCTAAC
>JBFEPB010000435.1:0-1826 GCA_041550295.1 bacterium
AAACCGCCCCAGTTTGTAAAGCGTCGCTCCTCTGAGAATATACACATTGATGTCATCGATGCCAAATGCCTTGTCATAATTCAATCTGACCAAGGTCTCAGTAAACATCTGCCGTTCGAACAGTTCCCGAGCACTGAAATAGAAAGCTTGGAAATAATACTTCCTACCCTCGGGCTGTTTGTCGATCCAGTCCAGGGTCTTCGATGTATCGACATCAAACGCTCTGATAAATGCATCTGCTGATGCGGCCCATTTACCCAACCCCATTTCTGACCCAGCCAGTAATGCCAGCAGCTCAACATTACCTGATTCCATTTCCAGACCTTCCAGGCACGCCTTCCTCGCACGGCCATAGTCCTTTTCATTGAAATACGCGATGCGTGCCGTGTTCAGAAATCTGAAAACATCGGCCTGGAGCAAACATGCCGTGAGAAAGACCAAGGTTAGTATCGTTTTTCTCATAGAAACCTCGCATAACGCTTTGTCTAGCAAAAACAGGAATTTCACTCCATCACCACAAATTTCAGAAGGTGACTGAACCCTTCGCCGCATAATCGTCCGAAATAAGTACCTGACGGTAACCCGCGGACATCGATCATGATCGGTGTTCTTTCGCAGCACAGTTCTCGAGCAATCACTCGCTGCCCCAGTATTGAATAAACCTCGATGTGAAGCGATGTGCCCGGCGGGATATTGTGTTTTATTTCCAGACCGCCAAACCGGCCGACAACACTAGTGTACTCTGCTATAATCGGGGAATTCTCGAACACAGGCACGTTACCATCGCTGATTGCATAAAACCAGCCATGCCGTGTTCCGACCAACAAGTCGGTGATCACATTGCCATCGATATCCTCAATCCAGTATGCCGATTCGACCGGGCTTCCGGTTGCGTACTGCCAGATGACATTTCCTGAATAGCCATCCAGTGTGTACAGCATACTGCTCGAATACCCAGTTCCGCCCACCACATCCCAGATGTTATCCCCATTGATGTCAGGTATCGCCACACTGACGAAAATTTGATCAACGGCAGGTGTCGACCACAAGAGATTGCCATTTTTGGCATCGAGACAATTGAAACTGTACATGGCAACACCCGAAGGTAGCAGTTCCGGGTAACCACTGCTGTCAGTATCCGGCAGCAGATTCAGATCCCAGACCATACCGCCGACGCTCCTGCTCCATATCGTGCTACCATCAGCGCCAGAAAGGGCGAGTACCGTACCGCCGCTGGTGCCACATGCGACATCCGGTATCGTATCACTATTTATATCGCCGACCGGTACAACGGTCAACCCCGACGATGTCAATGCTACTTCCCGTATAGAATCGCCGTTAATGCCATCCAGAAAGATGACCTTATATGCAGACGGCACATAATTGCCGGTCGCAACCGCGACATCGGGTATGCTATCGCCGCTTATATCGCCGATCGCCCGCACCGCATAGCATGGATAGCCGACCGCATACTCCCAAATCTTCGCGCCCGTGGCGCCGTTGAACAAATATGCACGGTCCGCATCAGGACCACCGGTCGACGCGAGGATGTCAACGATCGTGTCACCATTTACGTCTTGCATGGCTGCTACTTCGTAGATCCAGCCGCCGCTACCGTATTCATGTGTATCATACTGCCAGATAACACTCCCATCAACGCCTGATATGGCGAAGACCGAACGGGTTCCCCAGACGGTTCCGAGCACGACATCGGCAATAGAATCACCATCAAGGTCAGGCACCGAAATCAACCCTCGCTCAATGTAGCAGGGATCGGCCGCGAAACGCCATATCACAGAGCCGGATATCCCGGAAAAACAGAAAAG
>JBFEPB010000436.1:0-1811 GCA_041550295.1 bacterium
GTTTTCCCGGTTCACCCTGAACAAACCAGTGCGCAGGACGATCTCGTCAGCAAGCGCGAAAACGAGCACGAATACCATACCGGCCAAGAACGCATAGAAACACACCATGGCTAAAGAAATATCGGAAATCCTCTGACCAAAAATGTCCAAATCAACTCTTGTCTGGGAATTAAGAACCATGAAGCCGATCATAAAGCCTATTACGAGTATCACAAAGACTAATCCCAAGAATCTCATCAAACCTCCTGTAAAATGATATTCATATAGACATATTTGTCAACATGGTTATGCCATGCAAAGCATGGCATGATTCCGGATGCTTGACAATGCGGATCCTGCGTCCGTGTAGCCCAGTGGCGCAGCAGATCTGAATTTCGTCATTGAGATGTATAGCAAACAAACGAAACAGTGAAATTCGGGTGCGCTAGCTCACACAGCAGAAGCAAGGAAGATAAGAGGTTCAGAAGTTGAGAAACGTAACGATATTAACGATCCTAACGTGTTATGCCCTTGGGTGAATATGAGCCGCAAAACTGAATTTCAGTGCTAACCATAATGACAAAAAACGCGACAGTGAAATTCCGGTGGCGCTGGCTCGTCGGAAAGGACCCAAGGTTCTGACTCAGTGCTTGACCTCTGGATTAATGTGATTATCATCTTAGTATGGATAAAGAACGCAGAAGACTACAGAATAAGGTAATTGGCGTACTGTACGGTGGATGGTCGTCTGAACGTGAAATCTCATTGGGATCGGGTGAATGTGTGATCAAAGCCCTCAGAAAACAGGGGTTCAAGGTAAAGCCAATCGATGTCCAGCGTGATTTCGTAAAGAAGATAAAGGGTATCGATGTTGCCTTTATAGCGCTGCACGGACACCCCGGAGAGGACGGCACTATTCAGGCAGTGCTCGATTTCCTGGGTATTCCGTATACCGGATCAGGGGTTCTCGGTTCGGCCGTGGGCATGGATAAGATAACTTCCAAGAGGCTATTTGGCGCGCTCAACATACCCACTCCTCCCTATTACTATAATGATGAGATCAACATCGACGAGGCAATCGCCAATCTCGATTTCCCGATGGTTGTAAAACCGAGGTCAGAAGGATCCAGTGTCGGCATCACGATTGTACACACAAAGACCGAACTGGAAAGAGCCGTGAAAAGAGCACGAAAATTCGGCAGTGTATTCTTTGAGAAGTATATCCCCGGCATGATGGCGACCTGTGGTATTCTCAGCGATGTGCCATTGCCGATCCTTGAAATCGCTCCCCGAACACGAAAATTCTACGACTATAAGGCGAAATATACAAAGGGCATGACCGAATACATTGTCCCGGCGCGGATTCCAGAAAAAAATTATAAGGAGACTCAAAACCAGGCTTTTGCCGCCCACCGCGCGATCGGCGCTCATGGCTTCTCGCGTGTTGATTTCGTCCTTGATAAGAATCATGATCCATACGTACTGGAGGTGAACACGATTCCCGGACTGCTCTCAGAGTCGAACCTGCCGCTCGAGGCGCGGGCAATAGGCCTCGGCTATGACGAATTAATATATGAGATTCTGAAAACTTCCCTCATTAGATTTTAAGTTGCTAGTTTTACTTTTACAGGCTGCTACTTGAAAAATTCAAAACCACACAGCAAAAATCGAGACTTTTTCGGTCTCAAAAAACATACGCATAAAGAGCGCTCCTCAGTGCTGAAGCAAACCGTTGTTCCAACCCTACGTCGTGAACTCGGCAGAAATCTGATCGCCGTCGCTGCAGACGGTTCATATGCAAGGTATGAAGATACGGACTATTCTGACCTCGA
>JBFEPB010000437.1:0-1802 GCA_041550295.1 bacterium
ACATCATGAATATTTTCAGTACGTAAACATCGAGTACGCAAACATCAAAGGCGTCGAGACAATACTCGAAATAAACCAGGGCCCCTTTACAGGCAAGATATCTTACACTCTGTCCTGGGCAAAGGGTACCAGTTCCTACGCTGCATAATTTGGCGATACGATAATTGAGAGGCCAGCGAATGATTACTATCTCGATTTTGATCAACGGCATCGTCTATTTGTGCAGGGGACATTCCGCCTGCCTCTGACGACGCAACTACATGTTTTTGGCTATTTCGGCAACGGATTTCCTTATACACCGCCTGATCCTGAGGGAAAGTACGAAGAAAGAAATTACGAAAGACTTCCCTTTCAGCGACAGGTTGACTGTTTGCTATCCAAGGCTTTCAATCTTGCGGGTGTGGCACTCAATTTTGACCTCGAGATCATCAATCTCCTAAACCATCAATATGAGATAACGCCCCACTTTCCACAGATACGCGCTGTCCATCTTTCCGACTTTGACGATTATATTACATTCCATAGTGATTACTACAACCCTGCAGCCGACGCGAATCATGATGGTGTGATATCACCGTTTGAAGATTATGCATCATACGTGGCAATAAGAGAAGCCACAGACGATATCGTTTACGCCACTAGCGCGCCGAGGCGAGTAAGGTTAGGTATTTCGGTCAATTATTGATTAGTAGAAACGTATTTTTTTGAAAACTTATTAGTCTTACACGTAATCTGGGAGGTATGAAGTGAATTTCGCTTTAATGGCGTTCGTGCTGTTTAGCAGTGTAACCGGCAAGATCCAGGGCAGGGTGGTTGACGGCAAAACCAACGAGCCCATCGCCTACGCCAACGTCACGGTCGTCGGCACCGACCTTGGTGCGGCAACCGATGAAGCCGGCTATTTCTTCATCCTCAATGTGCCCTCGGGTGAATATACTGTAGAAGTATCCTTCATCGGTTACCAGACAAAGAATATCGCAAACGTGGTGGTAGAATATGACAAAACCGCTCGCCTCGAGGTCAGCCTGATGCCTTCGGCAATAGAACTTTCACCGGTAACCGTGACGAGTGAGCGACCAGCCGTATCAAAAGACATGGTTGGTACCACCTATCTCATTCGCAAGACCGAACTTTCCTATCTGCCGGTCGATTATGCGATCGAGCTGGTGGCTTTCCAGGCGGCGGTTGCCCGTACCGACACGGCGCTTCATGTGCGTGGCGGCCGTGCCACGGAGGTCCAGTATATGATCGACAACGTTTCGATCATCGACCCCCAAACCGGCGATCCCGCCATCATATTGTCTCAGGGTGTGGTCGACGAGGTCATATTTCTACCCGGAGGTTTTGATGCCGAATACGGCCGCGCCATGTCCGGCATCGTCAACATGATCACGACGCACCCGGCCGATAACCTGAGCATGAAAATATACGGTAAGACCGAGAAGATCATGCCCGAGTACTACGATTTCGGTTACCAGAATTTCCAGTCCTCGATACATCTGCCAGTAACCAGGAAGTTGAAAGGTTTTTTGTCCTTTGACGCGATGGTAACCGACGACTGGGACCCGCGCTTGTATGTGTTACCACATAAGGAACGCCAGGACTACTCCTTCTATGGAAAATTATCATACGCGCCTTCCGGTAAACTGACTCTGCGCGCGAGCGGAGCCGGCTCGCGGACCCATTTTGACCGTTACTCCAACCTGAAGACTTTCTTCAAATATCACCTCGATCATTACCGCTCAGACATGCGTAAGGGAAATCTGCAGACCATAACGCTGGACTACCTGCCTGATCCGCGC
>JBFEPB010000438.1:0-1802 GCA_041550295.1 bacterium
AAAAGCGTACAAGATGAAGTCAGTTGCGAATCATTGCCTGATGCATACGTCGAAAGCGCTGTACTACGCTAAGAAAGCTTACAGTTTGGTCGGTAAAAGGCGATCACGGCAAAAGGCCATGATCATGATGCAACTCGGTACTGCGTACCGAGTGTTAGGCTTATTCCGCAAGGCTCAGGTTGTGTTCAGAGAGGCGCTCGAGATGGTGCGTATCTTGAAGGATGATGCGTTGGAGATCAAGGCGCTTCAGAGTTTGGGGATGTTGTACTACAATATGTCTGAGTTCAAGGAAGCGGAAAGGTTTTTCATGGAAATAGCGACAAGATTCCATGATCAAATATATCCTCTTGAATTGGCTTATACATATCGCAACATAGGGTCGATTGCCGTCGACAATGGTAATGTTGCAAGGGCTCTGCATTACATTGAGCGCTCATCGAATGTTGCTCAGCAGTATAGTGAAAGATACTTGAATAGTTATCTTACGCTGTTGAAAGGGAGGGTCAGTGTCCTGCAGAGCAACTATGAGCAGGCGGTTGATTTCTTTAAGGAAGTTATTGATTATAACCGAGAGAGCGATGTTAAGATCACGGATCTTTATGCAGCGCTGGATCTAGTCGATGTGTACCTTAAGATGGGTGATATACAGCGCGCCCGTGAACAGTTGAATTTCGCCGAGTCGGTTCTTGCGGGGAGTCAGGAAATACCCCAGCACGTCGTAGGTTTTCAGACCGTTAAGGGAAGGGTCGAGATCGCCGAAGGAGAATTCACCAAGGCTCGGGCTTCGCTCGATAGTGCGCTGCGGATCAGCAGAAAAGTCTACGATCCGGTCCAGGTTATGGCGATCTACTACGCGTTGAGCGAATGTATGCTGGCAGACGGCAATATCTCGCAGGCACTTGAATTCTTCAAAAAATGCCTCGACGTCGCTCAGAAGTATGGTTTCGAGACCTATCTGGTGTTGCAGGGACGTTCGAGTATCAGGCTTTTTGAGTTGGCACTTGAGCAGGAATACAAGACCGATCTTCTGCTGAACATGATACAACTAATCGATACGGAGAAAGCCAGGGATATCGTGAGCCGGTTCGATATCGAGCAAGGCAGTTTCGATTTCGAATGCCGCTATTTTGGATCATTTGAGATAAGAGATAGCAACGGCAACATAATTACTCCTCGCTGGAGGACAGCTCGCACCAAGGCTATTTTTGTTGCGCTCAGTATGAATCATCCGAAAGGATGTACAAAAGAGATGCTTGTTGATATATGCTGGCCACGGAAGAGACTCGACCAGGCAGTACGGAGCCTGCAGGTAGAGATATCGTCGCTCAGGAAATTGACGCACAGCATGATCGCCCGGAGAGCCAGATCGCTGAGTCCAATAATGTATCGTAATAATCACTACATGCTGAATCCTCGCTTCATCATAAAACGCGACATCACTCAATTCGAAAAACTGGTGCACGAGGCAATGGCCCTGGAATCTACTGATCAGCGGCGGAGCAGGGAGTTATATGCTCAGGCGGATGATCTTTACCGGGGAGATTTCTGCGAAGGCTTTGTCGAGGATTGGTATTCTAACATTAGATCCTACTACCGGGAGATGATCTTGAATGTTCTGAAAAAACTGGCCCGATTCAGCTACCGTGAACAAAATCTGGAAAACGCATTGTCGTTGTACCGACGTGCTCAAGACATTGACCGCTATGATGAGATGGTTCACATTGGCATAATGCGATGCCTGTCCTTCCTTCGGGACAAGGAGGGCGTGCAACGACAGTATCAGATACTTACGAGAGCGTTGA
>JBFEPB010000439.1:0-1797 GCA_041550295.1 bacterium
AGTTCCAATTACTATATTTCCGTTACGATACTCTATCCTGGGTCGGGAACGGGCATTCATCGATCGTTGGTATTCAAAAATTTCAAAGAGGTCGATGATTCCTTTCTGAATAACCTGGCTGAATTATACAAGAAAGGCGAGAAAGAATTCAGGACCACCGGTGGACGAATGAAGGTATTATTCATGCCCGAGGCAATGTATACTCTCGTCTGGCGATTGCAGAGCGCAACGAGCGGCGAATCACTCTATAACAAACAGTCGCCATTGGCGGATGCTATCGGCAAGAAAATATTCGACGAAAAGATCACCATAGTCAATGATCCACTCAATGACGAACGCTCCGATGCCCGCGCTTTCGATGACGAAGGTGTAGGATGCAGGAAATTACTTCTCATTGATAAAGGGGTACTGAGAAATTACTATTACGATCTTCGTTACGCTGCAAAGATGAATGCTGCGCCATCAGGCCACGGCTTCAAGGCTTCAAGATGGAGCAGTGATAGGATCTCTATAAAACCCACACCTGCCCTGAATCATCTCTCGCTGGCATCCGGCAATACTGAATTCTGGAAACTCGTAGGGGCAATGGACCGGGGTATCATCGTCTGCGGAGCCTTGGGCGCACACAGTGGCAACATACCGAATGGCGATTTCTCCATAGGCGTCTCACCAGGCTTCTATGTTGAAAACGGTGAAGTAGTCGGCAGGATAAAAGATGCGATGGTCGCCGGGAACATATATGCGGTCATGAGTCGTGTTATCGGTATCGAAAACGCAATTCACGCGGCATATACGGGATATTATCCAGCCGTGCTTTTCGATGAGGTGAATGTAGCCACGAAAAACTGACAGTGCGCAGCGGTCGGCATCAGAACACCTAAACTAAGACGACCGATTAGAAGGCATTCCGGTTTTGATAATAAAGCACTTGTTGTATCGGGCAATTCCGAATATAATGCCCAATGCACTCCGCCTTTCCGTTCGTTGGGGAAACATTATCGCTATTAACGGCCGTCGTCTGGGCGCTGGCCGTCACTTTGTTCAGGAAGAGCGGTGAAACCGTTCACCCCCTTGCCCTCAATGTCTTCAAGAATTCGCTGGCGCTCGTACTACTCGTTCCGACGATCTGGCTCTTTGGTCAGACTCTGTGGCTTCAGGCACCGGCTGAGATATATGCGGTATTGTTTCTCAGCGGCGCAATAGGCATTGGCATTGGCGATACGCTTTTCTTCCAAAGTCTGAACAGGCTGGGTGCCGGCCTGACCGGGATCGTGGTGTGCATGTACAGCCCGTTCATCATTACCTTCTCATATGTATGGCTTCACGAAAGCCTTTCTCTCTTACAGCTGATCGGTGCGTTCCTCATCATCTTTGCCGTCTTGTTCACTACTGTACATCAAACGTCGCGGGATGATATGCCAACCCGGCCCTTTCTGGCAATAGTCTATGGTGTCCTTGCGTCCGCCGCAATGGCCGGTGGAGTAGTGCTGATGAAACCGCTGCTCGGCGCCTATCCTGTCGTATGGGTGGCAGAGATTCGACTCATCGGGGGTATGGTTGCGCTCGCAATCATCTTACTCATTCATTCTGGAAGAAAGAGAATAATGGCATCTCTTACGAGTGCGAGTAATCGAGGCTATACTCTAAGCGGCTCCCTCCTGGGAGCATATGTTTCAATGATATTGTGGATTGCCGGGATGAAATACACCCAGGCCTCGACCGCCTCGGCGTTGAATCAAACAAGCACTGTTTTCATCTTTATATTTGCCGGATTGCTTTTGAAAGAACCGATAACTG
>JBFEPB010000440.1:0-1792 GCA_041550295.1 bacterium
CCCACGTCCGTTATATAAGCAGTTCGTTCACTGACGATCTGCTCGTCGGCAGTCTGGACATGCGTATGTGTGCCGAGAACTGCCGTGACAGAGCCTGATAAATACAAAGCCAGGGCACGCTTTTCGCTTGTCGCCTCAGCGTGAATATCTACAAAAATGTTTTTTGTTTCTTTGCTCACCTCCTGGATGATCCTTCTACCGACACTGAAGGGATCATCCAGAGGTTTCATGAACACCCGACCCTGGAGATTAAGCACGCCTATCTTTACATCATTTTTCTCGTAGACATAATACCCTCGGCCCTGGACCCCTTCTGGAAAGTTGGCGGGTCTCAACAGGCGGGATTCTTTGTCTAGGTACCCCAAAACTTCTTTATGTTTCCAAACATGATTGCCGGTCGTGATGCAATCCACACCCGCCTTGAACATTTCTTTTGCCGTATTTTCGGTGATGCCGATGCCACCGGCCAGATTCTCACCCTGCGCAATGGTGAAGAAAATACTCTCTTTTTCTATGATGCCATGCAGATCTTTTTTTATCTTTTCGCGACCCGGGGAACCAAATATGTCACCAATGAACAAGATTCTCATTTTGTTCGATTACGGTGATGAAAAACACAAGATTACAGCGATAGTCATATATGTCACCAGTGACGTTCGGGTAATTTACAGTACTGCAGACAAAGCCTTTATGTAGGTGTCCAGTTCTTCCTTTGTTCTTCTTTCAGTCACGGCAACCAGGAATTGATTCTGCAATTTTTCATCGAACATTGATATTGGCACGCCGCCGAATATTTTTTGCTTGAGGAGGGCATCAAGGATCTCTTTTGCCGGCTTTTCGGTCTCGACCAGAAATTCCTTAAAGAATTCCTGTTCGTAGGCGATCTCGATCCCCTTTAATTCTTTCAACTTATCGCGCAGATAATGACTCTTTGCCAAACACAGATTGCCGACATCCACAATGCCCTGCTTGCCGAGCGTGCAGAGATAGATCAAAGCGCACAAAGCCATCAACGCTTCATTGGTGCAAATGTTGGAAGTCGCCTTTTCCCTCCGTATATGCTGCTCGCGTGTTTGCAGGGTCAAAACAAATCCGCGTTTGCCCTCAACATCGGTGGTCTCGCCAACGATCCGCCCCGGCATGTACCTGACAAAATCCATCTTCGCCGCAAAGATACCCAAAAGTGGTCCGCCATACCCCTGCGGAATACCTAGTGCCTGGCCCTCGCCCACGACAATATCTGCGCCATACTCTCCAGGCGGCTTGACAACACCCAACGATATCGGATCAACTACCGCAACCAGCAAGGCTTCCTTTTCATGCACGATCTTCTCAATCACATCCATCGATTCAAGAAATCCAAAGAAATTGGGCTGCTGGACACAGACGCAGCTCGTGTCGCCGTCGACCAGCTTCTTAAGCTCTTCAATATCGGTCACACCATCCTTAGCCGGACACTGGATGATCTCCACCCCGCATTCATGAGTGTAAGTCCTGGTGATCTTCTGGTAGAATGGATGGATAAGATCCGACAAAATGACCTTGCTTCTACCTTTGATCATATTCGCCATGTGACATGCCTCGGCGAGAGCCGATCCAGCATCATACATTGACGCGTTCGACACATCCATGCCGGTGAGTTCACAAATCACACTCTGATACTCAAAAATCGTCTGCAGTGTACCCTGTGAAACCTCGGCCTGATAAGGCGTGTAGGCAGTATAGAATTCGCTCCGAGAGATGAGGCTGTCGATTATCGCCGGGATGTAATGGTCATAAACCCCCGCCCCCA
>JBFEPB010000441.1:0-1788 GCA_041550295.1 bacterium
ACGCTGGTCGGCATCGTGAATGCCGATATTATTCTCCATTTGCCGGATTTCCGGAGTGCAGAAAAAACCTTTCAGGTGCTGACCCAGGTTGCAGGACGCTCTGGCCGCGGCGAGAAGCCGGGCAAGGTTCTGATCCAAACGTACCATCCTGAACAATATGAGACTATTTTCGGGCAGCTTCAGAATTATGCGAAATTCTACCGGACTGACCTGCAGTTCCGCAAAGAACTGGGCTTTCCGCCTTTTTCACGATTGATCCTGATACGGTTCAAAGGGCCCGACGAAAAGAGCGTCTGGGACGAAGCGCGAAGAGTATATGCGATGCTCAGGAAGATGAGCAGCTTTGAGATCTTCGGGCCTAACCGTTCTTTTTACTACAAAATCAGAAAAGATTTCCGGGTATTCATTCTTCTGAAGTGTAACAAAAATTTCCCTCACCGGAAACTAAGATTCCTAAATACATACAAACCAAACAGATGTGATATCGATATCGATGTGGATCCGCTTGAGGTATTTTGAAGAATATTAGAAGATCGATCTCACGATTATCTGCAGATCAGTGATGATCGATTGGTTCTTTATGTAGTACAGGTTGTAGTAGTCCTTCTCCTTCTGTGTAAGTTGCTGTTTTTTCTCCTTCGATTTTACCTGAACTAAACCGGTCAGGCCGGGTTTGTAAGTGGGATGGAATTTATCCACCTTGTAGTCAATTATCTCCGAACCAACGATGCTTAATCTCCCGGCAAACACCGCGAAATAGCACGGTATGTTTTTCATAAAACCGCAACCGCTCTCGAAGAACGGGACGTTCAATGCTTCGCCATTTGCACCCAGAACCTTCCTCTCCCGAATCCGGCCGCCGACGAGAAAATTCACCAAGAATAGAGGCAGGCAAAGCACAAGCATGGTCGCTGCGACCACAATATCAAATGCTCGCTTGACCATCAGGTCGAGCGGCCCTGCATATGAAGTAATGTCCAAAAGCGGCACTGAATCGATCGCATCAACCGTTGATTTGGCAACGATGTACTCAACTTCGTGCGGGACGATCCGAAAATTCACGCCGCTGCCACGTGCGCGAATGATGGTCTGAAGTATCTGCGCGTTCGTCAGGCGGTCCGACGAGAAAATCACGTCATCGATCTTTTCCACGCGGATCACATCCTTCACACCATCAATGGTAGCGAGGACCTCTGCACCGTTTATCACCTTGCCAACTGCCTTTGCGTCGAAATCGACGAAACCGCATATTTCGTAGTGCATATCCGGTCGCGCGCGCAGTTGGTTAAGGATCCTCTTCCCCTCCTGCCCTGCTCCGATGATGATCGCGCGCCTCAACCTCGATAGCGGCGCGTGTCTTGCCCCGGGTCCGCCGACACGGTATACCACGCGCCACAGCGAGGCGAGAACCAAAATCATCAGAAAAGAAATCATGACGACGATCCGTGAATAGGCGAATTGTTTGAAAAAATATGTGAATGTCGAGTTTATCAACAAACCGAAGATAACACCCCAAGCCAATGGTTTGAGATGAAAAACTGCCCTGCTCTGATATGCCCTGAACAGGTAGATACTGGTCATCCAGAGCACCGTGTATATCGGCAGCACGACACTGAATCTTTCGAGCGGGTAATGGGGGAACCTTATGCGTACAGCCAGCACCAGGCTCCCGACAACGACAATAAAGTCCATTATGAGTGGCGCGAGGTTTTTGGCCGTCTGCCAGATAAAAGCGATTATAGCCCTGAAATAAATGCCAAGGGTTAGCACGACCCTCAGCAGAAACGA
>JBFEPB010000442.1:0-1772 GCA_041550295.1 bacterium
GACCGGTTCAGACCAATTATTGCCGACTCGTCTCGACCGCCAGATATCCGCGTCTTTTGGCTTTCCCCTGCCCTCAATGGACCGCATCGAGACAAAGTAAACATACTTTCCGTCCCGCGAGTAGAAAGCACCCCGGTCGCTGTATTCACCTGAAAAAAATGCCTCGCGAGGAGCAGTCCACACACCGTTGATTTCGCGCATAAACAAGATCGTCTGGCTCCGTCCCTTGACGACCGGGAATGTCTGACTCGTAAAATTAAGTTCGTTGCCGTCCGGCGAGAAACTGACGCTACTCTGCGGGTGATAACCATACTCGTTGTAGGTCGAAAATAGCACCGGCGCAAATAATTCGGGACGATAACCAGGTCGGTCTTGCCCGAGATACTGCCCCTTGAATTCGGCCGGTTCGGACATCGGCTGCGCCAGGAGTGCTGCCATCAACGTGCTGAATATCACGCCTCGCACTAGGCGCTCCCGTATTATTGCTTTGGCATATATTTCCTCTTTAAGCATCCCCATGCGGTGAGCATCAACCATCTTCATGTACTACGAACTGTAACAAGAATGTTCTTTTTGTCAAGGCAGTGTCGCCCTGAATCTGGTCCGCTTTATGCCTGATGCCGGCAGATTATTGCTTTACAATTCCAGAATTTATGGTATAATACAACGGAGCAATAGATGATCCGCAGGGTTAATTTCATTCTAGCCGTCGTTGCCACGCTAACCCAATGGGGGCATTCACAGGTTCCAGCACAACCAACAAGAGAAAATGTCAGATATGAACTGCAAGATGGCAAGAAACTACATTACACGTCGCGGGCCAAGCTGGATTATACCAAAGGCGTCATTGAATCAGTAGAAACCCTGGAGATCTGGGTCGTGAGACAGAACACCGACGGCGGCTGGCATTTGATACTTCGACACAGCGCTGCATCCGTACAAACTGATGACCGAGGTGCAGTTGAAAAGGGTCCCGCAGAAATAAACTGGGCAATCTGTGACCTGTACCCGGATGGACGATTTACGCAAAATCGTTCGGTAGAAAAAATTTCACGGTCAGACCTTTTTCTTCCTAAGATATTCGTACCAATGCCGCGCGATTTTTCCGGAGAAACTCTATCATGGGAATTTGACGGTTACTCGTACGGTGAGAAAGACCGATATACAGCAGAAAAACCAGATACCACAGAGCGCTCCTGGATCATCCAGGTCACACATGAAACCCCGCTGGACGATATTTATCTTATGAGACATAATGCCGCTGTCTACATCGATCTGGTTGAGGGCATTCCTGTTTACCGTAAGGGTGAGGACACAAGGGATTACGGGAATTATTCCGGCCGCACGGTCAGCACAGTACTACTTGACTCGATCGTTGACCTCGACACGCTGCTGGCAAATAGGTATGCCAGTGAATTGGCTGTCTTCTTTTCAGTGGACTCCCAGTACAATGAGATCATTACCGCGGTAGAAGAAGATCCCGGGCAGTTCGTTCCGCTGCGCAACAATGCCGAGCTTCTGATGAAACAGGCGCGCACCAGGATTACGATCCCTGCGCTGAAGACGCAACTTTCCGGGTTAGCCGAAGAAATGTCAGGCGATTTTGACTACTTGACCGAGCAAATACGCAGACGCGCAAAATACGTCAGCAAACCCTCGCCACGTTGGGAAGCCGAAGATTTTTCGGGAGAGAAGCATACACTGGACGATTACCATGGAAAAGTCATCTTACTTGATTTCTGGTATCGTGGCTGTCCCTGGTGCATCAGAGC
>JBFEPB010000443.1:0-1758 GCA_041550295.1 bacterium
GGAAAAGAGGAATATAACATAGCTGTCGCTCGCTAATGTATATTCGATCAACGCGGCATCTTTCGGCATATATTCTTGAATATATTCGAGGCTCACCATCTGCGGCATCATGGCGTTATACAGATCAGGATGGTAGAACTTCAAATCGACTAATGCCTGATTCCTACGGCCCTCAAGTTCATTCAAACTGGACATAAAATCCTCATTGCTTATCTGCCTCGCACTCACTCTTAGATTCAGCCCCTGGATCTCAGCCTCCAAGAAATCAATGCGCTCCAGAATCCTCTTTAATGATGGATCAAATGCGATAATACCCTGATCTTCAAGGGTTCGCCTCAACTTCTGTGAGCGGCTGCGTTCCATGTATTCAAAAGCTTCTTCATACCTTCCCAGATCGACCAACACACTGATGAGTCGTTCGTAAACATCTCTCTGCACTTCCACATACGAACGCTCCAGATCCTCTTTCTTGAACCCCTTTCTTATCGATTCTCTTATCTCGATCGATGACTTGTAATGATCGATAGCCTTTTCTGGATCACCAATTCTTTCGTAGACCTGTCCAAGATGATCGAGCATCATCGCCTGCCCGCTCTTGTATCTGAAGCTTTCGAATGTTACATAGGCTGAATCATAATAAGCCAGTGCTCTATCGTACTGGCCGAGTTTGAAATATACCGAACCGATCCCCTGATAACACCATGCGATGTAGTGCACAACATTTATCTTTGTTGCCATGGCGAGGGCCGAATCGAGGTATGCAAGCGCCGGTACATAATTATCCATTCCGCAGTATGACAACCCAATACAGATCTTTGCTCCTGCCTCAAGAAACACATCATTGAACTTCACTGCACCACTGTGTGCGCTGATGAAGTGCGCAAGTGCTTGCTCATACTGCTTACGTTGCAGGTAGACTTCGCCAAGGCTGGCGCGGATGTAGGCCATATTCTCAGCATCATTGATTTCCTCAGCAATTGCATACGCCGAATCATAATTTGAAATCGCCAGATCGAACTGACCAAAATCAAGAAAAGTCGCGGCGCGATATAGTAAGCAAGTAGATATTTCTCCTTTGTCATCGCGAGAACGTGAAACTGCAAGCGCTGAATCGCACAGGGCGAGCGCCTCATCCCAATGCGTCAGGGCCCGGTGAGCCCACTGCAGATTAAGATATGTCCTGGCATGTCCGTGCCCAACTGTTTTTCGGTCAATTGTCAAACAGGAATCCAGACACGCTATTGCTTTATCGTACCGACTGAGCTGGCAGTAGAAAAGGCCTTTTATACTCAGAGACCGACTCTCAGTGCGCAAATCACCTATTTCCCGTGCCAGAGCGAGAGCAGAGTCGCAATATACGAGCCCGCGATCTGACTCGCTTGTGAAATTACAGAACCTGCCGATCGCCAGAAGTGCACGTGCTTCTTCTTTTCTATCTGCGACAGAGCGCATAATCACAAGTACTGAATCGATGATAACAAATCCAGTATCGACCCTACCTGAATACGCATAGATATGCGCGATTGTCCACAGAACCTTACCTGCTAGTACCGGTTCCTGCAGTTCAGTTGCGCTCGTTAGCGCCGAGTCGCATAAATGAAGGGCGTTTTCGTATTCTCCTTTGGCATAATTAGCCCGGGCAATATTGTTTCGCACAACACATTCAAGGTGTTTGTCACCTGATCGTCTCGCGTTCACGAGCGCTGAATCGCACAGGGCGAGCGCCTCATCCCAATGCGTCAGGGCCCGGTGAGCCCA
>JBFEPB010000444.1:0-1753 GCA_041550295.1 bacterium
ACGGCGAGAAATTCTATTGCGGCGAGCACGCCAGTAATGTCGAGCAACGTATCTGCATCCGCGAGTTCATGAAGATGGAGATGTTTTGTGCGGTGGATTTTCCTCTCTACCGCGAAGATGCTTTCAATGATCTCGATGGCCTGTTTCTTCACCCCTTTGGGCAGCTTGCTTTTCTTGATGAGCGGGATGAATTGCCGTTCGGCTATTTTTTTCTTGATAACAAACTTGACCGTGCGTGCGCTCACGCCCTGTCGGTTGACCCGGCCGGTTCTTATTCTTGCGCCCGGGACTAAGTTCAGTACATTATCAAGATGCTTCTTGTTTATGCCCAGATCGAGCAGCGCGGCAAGCATCATGTCGCCGCTCACCCCGGTGATAGGGTCGAAGTACAATACCCTCATGATTGGTTGATCGTCGAGGCGATGTAGCCGGCGCCAAACCCGTTGTCAATGTTGACCACGGCAACACCCGGTGCGCATGAATTCAGCATGGTCAGCAAGGGGGTTATGCCCTGAAGGTTCAGACCATATCCGACACTTGTCGGCACTGCGATTATGGGTTTTGAGAATAATCCGCCGGCCACCGATGGGAGAACGCCGTCCATACCCGCGACGACGATGAGGACTCTTGATTTCTCGATTACCTCACGGAAGGCAAGTAAGCGATGGACACCGGCAACGCCAACATCGTATATACGCTGGACGCGGTTCCCCATTACCTCAGCGGTTACCGCGGCTTCCTCCGCGACCGGGATGTCTGCGGTGCCGCCAGTAACAACCGAGATTAACCCGGTCTTCTTTCGCAGCCTGCCAATGTGAAAGATGCGCGCCACAGCACTGTACTTACCTTTCGGGAATCTCTTTTTCAGGGCTCTACCCACTTCGCTGTTGACCCTGGTCAGCATTACGATATCATTCGCTTTGGATATCTTGGCGGCAATTGTCAGGATCTGTTTCTTGGTCTTGCCGCTGCAGAAGACGACTTCTGGAAAGCCTTTTCTCTTTGCGCGATGGAGATCTACTTTTGCGTAACCCATGTCCGCGAATGGCTCGATGTAGATCCTTTCCTTTTTCATGACATCAATGAATCAGGCTCGCAAAGCCAGCACTGCAGCCAATTTCGATGCGTTTTGAATTCGGCGTCATCAATGTTACCATTCCAGCGTGTTCAGTCTTCTCTGTGCTCAGAATACCTCAGCCGAGAACCTGTATATCTCAGTATCCTTTGAATTCAACGAGTCAGCAGGGAGTCCTGCCTTGTAGCATGTCTGGCTGAGGAATTCGTCGACGTCCCATCCATACTCCGCAGCGACCTGGGGGAGTAGCAAGCCGGCATATATGCCCTTGCGAATATACAGACCGTCACGACCGATCACAATTTCGTCTTTGTTGGCAATTTTCTGCAACGGCGTGAGTATTGATATCTCGATCTCCAGTTCGCCAAGTTCATCCTCGGTTACCGGAGTGAACCTCGGGTCTTCGAGTGCGGCCGCGCGCGCCATTTGCTGGCACGATAGGTACAGTGATTGGTCACCGATGATACGGCCTATACATCCTCGAAGATTTCCGCGTTTATTTATCGTCACGAATATTCCGTAGGGTTCCTTGAGTTTCTTGGTGATGCCGGTGGGTTGCGCGGTCTTTTCCCCACGAACCGCCGCTTCGATCGATTCACGGGCGATTTCTTTGAGCATTTCCTTCTCCTTCTTGCTGAAGCCGAGATCGATCCCAACTTTCATCTCTTGCTCTTTGTA
>JBFEPB010000445.1:0-1713 GCA_041550295.1 bacterium
AAGTACATAGGTCTCACAACGAACAACGTCGCTGAGTACGAAGCAGTCATACACGGTCTCAAGTGGATGATCGATAAAGACATTGAAAGGGCGGTAATAAAACTCGACTCAGAGTTAGCGTACAAACAACTGAGCGGCACTTATCGAGTGAAAACAGCGCACATCAAGCTGCTCATGAAGCGAATAATGGCATTAAGATCACAGGTCAAGGAGATATCGTTTGACCTTATCCCGCGTGAAAAGAACAAGTACGCAAACCGCCTCGCGCAGAAGGCATCAAAAAAAGTCAAGGTCAAACACCAAAGATTTAAGCAGCTTCCCCTGTAACCATATGATAGGCTCACGCGAAATAAACGCGCCGCGCATCCTCATCGGAGGATACCTCGGCATCATCGCGGCAGGCACACTGCTGCTGCTGCTGCCAGCATCAACCACGCGTGGGATCAGTCTCATTGATGCCCTCTTTACGTCATCATCGGCCATATGTGTCACCGGTCTAATTGTCAAGAACACTGCAATGGATTTTACCCTGTTCGGTAAATGCATCATACTCACACTGATACAGATCGGTGGGCTCGGCTACATGACACTTTCGACGACTTTCTTCTTCTTCATCGGCCGTAGAGTCTCGCTACGCGACCGGCTGCTCTTTAAGGAATCGTTTAATCTCTTGACTTATGAGAATCTGAGCCGCTTTGCCTGGCGTGTTTTCAGAATCACGATTTTCGTCGAATTTCTCGGCACCGTCCTACTCTATCCGGTCTTTGCCCGCAGGTTCAGCGCCCTGCCCGCGCTCGGTCATGCTTTTTTTCACTCGGTTTCCGCTTTCTGCAACGCTGGTTTCTCCACATTCTCTGAGAACATGGCACTATTCTCATCATCCATTTCCGCGCCTCTCGTAGTAGCACTGCTCTTCATGTTCGGCGGCATTGGCTTCGTCGTAATATCTGACCTATACACGACTCTGGTGAAACGAGAAAAAAAGAAACTCGCCCTGCATACAACTATGGTTCTTCGGACGACGCTGGCGCTAATCGTCGTGGGAACGGGTTTCATTTTCCTGATTGAATACAATCACAGCCTTGCAGGTCTTGTCCTTCCTCAAAAACTGATGCACGCATTCTTCCAGGCAGTCACACCCAGAACCGCCGGCTTCAACACCATGAATGTATCACTATTTTCACCGGCGGTAATCACAATGCTGATGATATTCATGTTCATCGGTGCCTCGCCCGGCGGTACCGGGGGAGGAATAAAAACAACGACGTTTGCGCTCCTGGCCCGTTGGACAAGAGACCTGATGTTAGGCAGGTACGGTAAGGACGTTACCGCCATGAAAAAAAGAATACCCATCGAACAGGCATTCAGGGCATTCCTGATCTTTATCCTGTCTCTCTCGACGATCGGTGTGGCTTTCTTTATTATCTTGATCGCAGAAAATCAAGCTCCGCTCAAGATTCTGTTTGAAATATTCTCTGCATTCGGCACGGTTGGGCTATCTCTAGGTTCCTCGACCAACCCGTACTGCAGTTTTGTATACGATCTTTCAGCACTTGGTAAACTGGTCATCATATCGGTGTTGATCGCGGGACGAGTAGGAACCCTCACAATCGGCAGCGCGATCCTCAAGCCGCATCCTCTGGAATATTCCTACCCAGAGGAACCAATCGTGGTCGGCTAATTTGGCCCGCACAGAATCGCCTTCAAACACTA
>JBFEPB010000446.1:0-1713 GCA_041550295.1 bacterium
AAGTTTGGTGGATCAATGCCCATACAGATAATAGTCAATGGCGACATCACCGACCCCGAGGTCTTAGGCGCGATGAAAGACGTGCAGGAATTTCTGGAATCCTATGAAGATATCGAACACGCTCACTCGGTGGCGGATCTTATTGAGGAAATGAGCTTCATTATTGGTGAAGGACACGAGATACCCGAGACCCGGGATAAAGTGTCAAATCTTTGGTTCTTGCTTGAAGGCGAAGACATAATGGCCCAATTGGCGAATACGGCCCGCAGTGAGGCAATCATCCAGGCAACTCTTTCGAGTTCACTACAAACCGACCGCGTGAAAGTAATCGTCAATAGCATCAATGAATACCTGAAAAACAAGAGCACCGATGAATACACGTTCACCCAAACTGGCATGCCCTCAATCCATTACCGCCTCGACGAGAGCATCAAGCGCAGTCAGATCCAGAGCATCATCATCGCAGGAGTGGCTATATTCATTATTATTTTACTACTACTGAGATCATTCTACGGTGGTCTCATCGGATTAATTCCGATAGCATTCTCCCTGCTGGGCATTTTCGGCTTCATGGGTATCGTGCGCATACCGCTCGATATCGCAACTGTCCTGGTGGGCAGCGTGTCCATTGGTATTGGCATCGATTATTCCATACATTTCCTTAATCGATACAAAACCGAGTATGAACGGTTAAGAAACGTACGGGCCGCGGTGGACATGACACTCCAGACCACGGGCAAAGCGATTGTTATCAATGTCAGTGCCGTAACGCTGGGTTTCCTGGCATTGCTTTTGGCAAATCTCATTCCGCTGCAGAGATTTGGCATACTCATCGCCATCACCATGCTGGCATCCGGATATGGCGCATTGGTAATTGTGCCATCAATAATCGTGCTAACCGAAGCAAAGTTCAAGAGAGCAAACAAAGATCTTCAAAGTAATTCAAAGAAAGGAGAATAAAGTGAAAATAAGTACTACGATAACTATTCTATTAGTAATCGCGGCCATGTCTACACTGGCAACAGGCGCATCAAAATACACTGCCACCCAGATCCTCACGCGGGCCGATTCAATTGCCAACGCACCTCGGGATCAAACAATGAACATGAGACTTGTCCTGATCGACGAAAAAGGCAACGAAAGAAACCGCGAATTGATCATGTATCAAAAGGGCAGCGACAAAAGAATGGGCAAATTTCTTTCGCCGGCCGACCAAGCAGGTATAGCATTTCTATCCCTGCCCGAAGGTGTCATGTACGTGTATTTGCCCGCCTTCAAGAAGACCAGGCGGATCGCATCGCATGTCAAGAACATGAAATTCGCAGGGACAGATTTCACCTATGAGGATATGGAAGCCGGCAAATACAGCGACAAGTACGATCCGGAAGTACTCAGGCACGAAGATGGAAATTATGTTTTGAAACTCATTCCCAAACCAAAAACTGAATCAGAATATTCAAACCTTAGACTGTGGATCGACGAAGAAAATTTCGTACCCACGAAGATCGAATACTACGACAAAGGGGATAATCTCTGCAAGGTCATGACCCGCGATGATGTCGTCGAGATCGACGGCTACTGGTCCGCCAGACAGATGGAAATGTCTGATCTCAGGAGCGGGCAAAAAACAAAGATGATCCTTCAGAAGGTCCAGTTTGACCAAGGACTATCTGATGATCTGTTTACGGAGAGATACTTGATAAGATAGAAAGA
>JBFEPB010000447.1:0-1713 GCA_041550295.1 bacterium
TTAGATGGGTGGCAAAGGGGCCGACCCGAAAGTCAAAGAGCGCAGTGAAGCCGAAATCAGGGGAGTGTGGAATGTAGGGCGGCATCTGGTATATGGTGTCCTGATACAGTTGCTGGTCTTTATTCAATGCATTGCCAAAGAAATCTGTTGCGAGTCCCGGACCGAAATCGACGCGGGAATCAATGCCGAATGCATATACCGTGGGCGTTAGTTCATCCGCGACAAGCGGATAACCCAATTTGAGGCCAATCTCATATTCGGTTATGCCAAAAACAGGATCTGGGTCACCGCGCTCAATCGGGTAGTCGTTTGCCTCGTAGTACTTGACGAGCGGAACCGTATGAAAACGGGTCTCGACATAGTCGTTTATTGCATAGGATATACCGATTACGGTCTCGAGGAAATGCCTGCGGTCGCTCACAGAATCGCCCGCGACGGCCACCCGGTTCGTTTCAAACCTCTCCAGGGCGGCGAGATGGAAGGAAAGCATGCCCATGTCATGGGGTTGTGCATACTGCAGTTTGAACATGCCTCGATTACCGTAGATGGATATTTCCTGGGCAGATGCAGCGATCGTTATCATCATGATCACAAACAATATCTTTTTCATAACCTCTCCTTGTTCAAATGGTGGCCCCAACGGGACTCGAACCCGTGTCTCCACCTTGAAAGAGTGATGTCCTAACCACTAGACGATGGGGCCTTTTGGGCAAGAATGTAGAGATCCTTGAACATCTTGTTATCTACTATTGCCTGATTGATAAGGAAATAATTCTCCAAATTCCTATTTGTTGTGATGATTCGGTTACTCAAATCCTCGGTCATCGCCAGTAGAAACTTGGCAGCCACCTTCGGGTTTTCATTCACAATATCCATGAAATCTTGCTTTTTCAATACCTGGAGACGCGCATCGCTCTTGGCTTTGACCGTGACTGACCGTGGTTTGTCAGTCAGGATCGACATTTCCCCAAAAAAAGCCGACTCCTGCAGCTCGCTCAACAGTAAGACAACATCACCTCGAATAAGGTAAACTTCCATCCTTCCCGTTTCAACAATGAACATTTCATCGCCGGTCGTGCCTTCTTTTATGACGACGCTGCCTTCGGTTACTTCCCTGGGCTGCCATCTGACCAGCATCCAGCTTACTTCCTGGGGTGTCATGTATTTGAAAAGCCTGACTTTCTCCAGCTCTTTCACACCATGATTTTATGCATTATTTTCAAATTGTCAAGCTTTGCCGTTTTGCCCCTTGATTTTTCCAATAGGATAGGTATAATCAGGCAGCATGGGAAAAGGGTCGATCTATGGTCAGTTGAACGACATCAAACCGGGTGTTTTTGCCCTCCTCGACCCGGACCGTATTTCCACAGATGACGTGCGTACCGCAACGAAATTCGTGTGCGACAACGGCGTCAAGGCAATCCTCATTGGCTCTTCCATCTTGGTGATGCCACACTTTGACAAGTTCGTTAGTGTGGTCAGTGAAAACGCTAACTGCCCAGTAATCCTGTTCCCGGGTGGTTCTCATCAGGTCTGTTCAAGTGCCGATGCGATATTCTTCTTGTCTATGTTGAGCGGCCGGAATCCGGAATTTCTCATCGGGGAACAGGTGAAGGCAGTCTTTCTCATTAAAGAATGTGGTCTGGAAGTGATCCCGGTGGGGTATATCCTGATCGAATCAGGTAATTTTACCGCCGTCGAGTATATATCAAA
>JBFEPB010000448.1:0-1691 GCA_041550295.1 bacterium
CCTTGCCAGTTGACAAGATGCACGCGGTCTTCTTTATTCAGAACATGGACACAAAGGAAATAATGCATTCGGCAGCAAAAAAGTTTGAGGAGGTACAATGAAAAAATTGGCACTGCTGCTTATATTACCATTAGTTTTTGCCATTGCCGAGGAAGGAACTGCATCCGAAGCGCCGAGCTTCACGCTCGAGGATGTAGACGGTAATATCATCGACCTTGACTCGCTGCTTACCAAGGGACCGGTCATGATGAGCTTCTGGGCACTGTGGTGCAAAATGTGCATTAAGGAACTGGATGCATTGAAACCATATGCAGAGGAGTTCGATTCCCTGAATATCACGCTTCTCGCACTGAGCCAGGATAAAACAAGATCCATACCCAAGGTAAAGCCCTTTGCTACCAGCCGCAAATGGACTTATCAAGTTGTCCTTGACCCGGAAAACATGATGCGGGACTTATATAATGTCCAGGCAATGCCGACTTTCTTTATTATCGACCAGAATAAGAAAATAGTCTTCACGCATCAGGGCTATAAGCCAGGTGATGAAGAGATCATCATTGCGAGAGTCAGAGAGTTGTTCGAAAAAGGCGGCGAGTGTGAACAATAGAAAGAAATTCGGCTTGCTTCTGCTCGCTGCGATATTCATCGGTTCGATATCCGTGCTCAGCGCGCAGGACCTGCGCCTGGGCGGTGCAAACTACGGCGAGTACTGGGTTTTCTTTGCGGATGAGGAACCCGACACGAATTACAGGGAGCATCTTGAAGACAGGTTCAAACTCTCGCTCGGCTACGGCGACATTACTCTGCTTAGCACATTTTTCATTTCAGACCCTTCCCTGCCAGAATCTCGAAAACTATCCTATATCGACTACAGCGCGCAGTACAGCAAGGACCCGGTGAGCATCTTGTACGGACGTTTTAACAAAACACTCGGCCGGGGATTGGTGCTGAATCAGTTTGTGGACGAGGATTTCAAGATCGACAAATCGCTGTACGGCATACAGGCCGGCCTGAAATACTTTCAGAGTGAACTCACCGTATTATCCGGGAAACCGCGTAATATCTTTTTCGAGGAAAATGTTTACGCGATAAAAAACGATAATGATACGACCGCCCAGATACGCGGCGTCGATCTGGAAACAAAGCTCATTCCGAAATTCATGCTTGGTGGACGCTACGTACGAGTGAATCAGGAAACGAACCTGACGCCTGAAGCATTTACCGAACTTTTCGGCGGCAATATCGGATTCAACACCGGCCCTTTTAATGCCTATTTCGAATATGCACAGCAGCTGGGAACCAAACCTGGACTCGGCGGCAGGCTCAAGGGTCAGGGTCTCTTGTTCAGCACCGGCCTTGCCTTATCAGGCCTCGGCGTTTCCTTCCAGATGATTGATTACGACACCATCGGATTTCCGTACAACAGGAATTACCGCTACAATGAACCAGTGACGCCCATCGAGTCGGGCATATCGGTCAACCGCGGTATTGATGAGATCGGCTTTGGAGCATCAGTATACTACTCGCCCTTTGATTTTGTAACCATAGAACTCGACAATAACAAAATAAGCGTGCACGATACGTCGGTGAGCAAATTCGAGCAGATATTCACGACAAACGGCACAATGCCAGCCGTCCTCGAACAGACAGTAAAAATCCAAACATACGCTTCGTACGATCTGGAAATCGCA
>JBFEPB010000449.1:0-1691 GCA_041550295.1 bacterium
GATGGGAGCGCTTCTACTTACGTGCTCAGCAAAAAAAGAGGTGTTGGTTCCTGTCCTGCTCGATTATCAACTGGATTATCCAGATGATGCCAGGAGACAGGGTATGGAAGGTATTGTTCACGTAAAGGTATTGGTCAATCGGAGCGGCAGGGCAGAAGAAGTCACAATTGCAAAGTCATCAGGTAATTATCTTCTGGATTCCGCAGCCGTGCGTACAGCCAAGACTTTTGTGTTCTCTCCGGCCGTTGTTGGGGAAACGGCGATGCAGACCTGGGTTAGGGTACCGATCGAATTCAAATTCCGTGAAGTGGATTACACCGAATGGCTAGCCCAGGTGGAAATACTGCAGCAGAGAATTGACAGAACGAAGAACCAGGATACTATTGAGGAACTGTATGAAATATACCGCCAGATGATATTCTCACCCTGGGATGTGAGGGATTTGGCGTTCAACCAATACATTAGGAGTGTGGTGGTCGACCGTGCGGCTGCCGTATGGGAAGGCCATTGGTCCATCTATCCGGCACGTGTTGTGTTGTTTGTTGATATCATTAACAGGTATCCTGATTCATTCACCGCGCTGAGAGCTCGTGCTGATCTGAACCGCTTTCTTGAACAAGAAAAGATCAACATGCGGCACAATCTCGATGCTGTTCGCGCCGATACTCTCATCAGCCGAATAAAGCGGGCGGTTGAGTATTAATAGCACAAACATGGTCAGCAGCGGGAGCGAAATAGACATTTCACCTTTCTCTTATATTGTGCTGCTCGGCAATCTGGAGTAGCGCCATGGCCAAGATCCTCGTAATCAGTCAGGATTTGGGACTCATTGATGCGATCACCGAGTCGCTCAGGAGTGAGGGGCATGGCGTTTCATCGTCCAGTAAGCCGAAGGGTGTTTCATTCCTCATCCAGGGTAAGGAATACGATATTGTCTTTATCGACGTTCACATTCACGACGAACCATACGAAAAAATCGTCCAAATTGTGAGAAAAATGGCTCCCGAGGCAGAGGTAGTGCTCATCACGAGCTATGCGTTTCCTTATATTTCCAGGCAAGACACAGATGATGTAACTTCATATCTGGTACAACCTTTGAGCGAAGAAAAGATAAGGAATGTTGCCAAGCGCACCTTGCGGCAAGCGCGAATTTCGCGCGAAAAAAGACATATGCTGTCAAATATAACGAAGGCAAAGAAACAGTGGGAGGCTACGGTAGATGCTATTGATGACCCGATTTTCTTGATCGATCTCGATTACAATATCGTGAGAGCGAACTTGATGACTTATCGGCGCCTTGGCAAAGGCGTTAACAAGGTGCTTGGAGAAAAATGTTATCATATTTTCCATGGCGCAGATAATGCACCGGATGACTGTCCGGGCAGGAGGGCGATGCTTAGCGGCAAGATGGCATCCGATGTGATTCAGTTCAAGGGTTTGGATGAGAGATTGTCATGCGACGTGTATCCCCAGGTTTTTGCAGGGGGTGGATTCGTGCATCATCTTCATACACCAACACTCAGTTATGAGACACAGTCTGAATTGATGACCACGTATGAGAAGGTTTTTGATGAATCCATGCTTCCGATACTATTGATCGATATTGAAGATTATAAAATCGTCGATGCAAACCGTAAGGCGCTCGAATTCTTCGGTCGGGAGCCCGGGATGATATTCAACGTTGCCATTGC
>JBFEPB010000450.1:0-1674 GCA_041550295.1 bacterium
GACCGCAAGCAGGATAGTATATCGGTACGCCATTCGATAAATGAGGGCGCGGTACAGTTCGTCGGCAACATAGAGATCCTGGGGTTGGAGAATACCCGTGAGTCGGTGGTGCGTCGCGAGCTCAGAATCAGAAACGGAGATCTGTTCCGTTACGCGCGGATCCTGGAAAGCGAACGCCGGCTCTACAGGCTGGGAATATTCGCGGCGATCAGAACGCAGATCGAAAGTGCTGCGACCGAAAATCAAAAGGACGTCCGTTTCGTCCTGCGCGAAAGGAACCGCATCAGCCTGAACTTCCGAGTCGGTTACGGCACTAGAGATAGGATAAGAATGGGTGTTGGTGTTCAGCATAACAACATGTTCGGCAGAGCCTGGCAGGGCAAGATCGATAGCAAGTTGAGCTTCGTTGAACAAAGAATCAGTACACAAGTTGCATTTCCAAGGTCGGCCCTTCTCCCGGGTGACTTTGGTTTTGCGTTTTTTTTCAGGCGATCAAAGGAGATTGGTTATGAAACACGGTCGCTGGGTGGAAATGTCTCTACGCGATTTGTACTCGATGCGAGTGAGATATCTGCGAAGTACGAAGTTGAACGTATCAAGACCATCTACTTTGAAGGAGATAGCGCAGAAAGAGATTTACTACATGGTTTCATCGTAGGGTGGCTCAGAGATAAGCGTGATGATTTATTTTTTGCCACCAGGGGTAGCTATCTCGGAGCAAATCTTGAGATGAGCGGCGTCGTCCTGCCTTCGGACGTTGACTATCTGAGACCTACGGCGCAAATGCGTTTCTATCAACCCTTCATGGGTTTGGTTCTTGCCACTGCATTCAGAGCGGGTATGGTCGAGGCGATTGCACCGACGGTCACGATTCCTGTTTACAAGAGATTCTACTGCGGTGGGACATCTTCGGTACGGGGTTATCCGGAACGCGGGATCGGCCCGGTTGACGAGAACGATAATCCGTTGGGTGGTAGATTTCTCGGTGAAATTTCAGCCGAAATACGCGTTCCAATTTACCGGGTGCTGGGTGGTGTTCTGTTCGTCGATGGAGGCAATATCTGGCAGGACGCGGAGGATATAGATGCAAATCTACGATGGGGCGCTGGCGCGGGATTGCGACTCAGAAGTTTCCTCGGCAGTATCAGACTCGACTATGGATTCAAGCTTGGTCGCCAGGAGGGTGAATCATTAGGTGTACTACACTTTGCTATCGGTGAGGCATTCTGAGGCTTACGGACAGGGGAATTTGCCGATAATATTTTTGATCGTAATTGTGACCTCGCTGCATGTCATCTTGAACTTTCGGTATAGAGCTTGACCGTTTGGACACCTCATCAGACGTGCGGCGGAATGTAGCATCTTGGGGGAGAGAATATCAGTTGCTCCCACAGTAATACGGTAGCTGTTTCTAATGTTGTTCAGAAATACGAATGCGCTTGAAAGCCGAGAAATTTCTTCTCTTAATGCTGTATGTTTTACCGCAATTTCGTCGAATAATTTGGAATTCACCGGGTGCATTATATTACATTGCGCTTTGATCATAAGGAGGATCATTTCGAGATCCCTCAGCCCGCCGGCAGTTTCTTTCAGGTTATCCTCTATGACCCTCTGTTGGTCTACCGTCGTTTGGTGTCTTGCATTTATTTCTCCGGCCATTTGTCGAATATACTC
>JBFEPB010000451.1:0-1667 GCA_041550295.1 bacterium
AACACGCCAGCAGTTGGGTTCAATGATATAGAGAAAGGCGCCGGGTTCCCGCTGGTCACAGCACGCAATATGGGATTCATTGATATGGCGCTCTCTCTGCGGGCCGCGTTTTACAATGGCGATAATCCAAGCTATACAATGAACACCTTCGGTATCCGCTTAGGTCTGTACAAAAAGAACTGGCCGGTGACCCCAGTGCTTGCGGCCGGCAGCGATTATGTGATTCGTGATCTTTCCCAGGCAAATGAGAATGGTTTTGCCGGTGCTTACTTAATTGGTGTTCGGGTGAACTTCAACGTTGAAAGACTTCACGTGTACCCGATGGTGTCTTACGAAGGCCTGACTGATCTTGAAGAAAATGCCGGTTTTGTTGGCCTGCGTCTAGGAATCCTTTATGAAATATAAGGCCTTGCTGGTGCTCCTGGTAATCATCTACTGTGGTGACAATCACATCATACAGAGAGCGGCTGAGGATTACTTCCCGCTGAGCGAGGACTGCTGGTGGTACTACAGTAACGGCACTGATTCTGTTTATGTCGAAACCGAACCGATGGATACGCTCCTGCAAGTCGCATGCTTTCCCGTCAGCTACAATGGCGATACAAGATATCTGGCAAAATCCGATGAATCGATATCACAGTACATCATCAGAATATACAATTATGCCGGCCTCGATTACACGGTGTTGGAGGATTTCATCGTCAGAATCGAACTCCCCCTCGTAAAAGGCAATGTATATCATCATATTCTTTCCGATTCGATATACGTGGCAAACCAACTAATCACCGCGCAGTATGAGATCATCGGTACCGTCGTTGACTTTGCAGCAGAATCGAATTACGGGGATGTATATCAATTGGAAGTCATGACTATTGAGTCAACGGTCACCGGCGACACATCGATCACTGACACCAGCACAGTCATTGAGTTTTATGCGCCCGCCGTTGGAATGGTTCGATTCAGTGATGGCACAGGCGAATACGAACTCATCGACTACAGCATACCTTAATATCTACAGAACACTTCACCGAGCATTCGGTCCACAGCACTGGTGGCCCGGTGAGACACCTTTCGAGATAATCGTCGGTGCGATACTCACTCAAAATACGAACTGGCGCAATGCCAGTGTTGCCGTCCAGAGGATCAAGAATGCGGGGCTCCTCGAACCCCGGAAAATGCTCAAGGAGTACCGGAGAATGCCCCGGCTTATAAGAACTTCGGGATTCTACCGTAGCAAAGCCAGATACTTACGTGCCTTTCTTCGCTATTATGTTGGACGCTATGACGGCAAGATCGGTAATATAGCGAAAAGGAACAAACACTCGATACGAAGAGAACTACTGGCCATCACCGGAATCGGGCCGGAGACAGCAGATTCGATACTACTCTATGCACTTGGGAGGCGGACTTTCGTGGTCGATGCCTACACCCGGAGGATCCTATCCCGGCACGGCATTATTGAGCACAATCTGCCATATGATACCCTTCAGAAGATGATCGAGAAAAACTTACCTGCGAGCGTGAAAATGTACAACGAGTTCCATGCACTGCTCGTGAGAGCAGGAAAGGAATTTTGCAGAAAAAATGAACCCCTGTGTAGTACTTGCCCTCTTGGCTCAATGCTACCTGGAACCTGATAACTTCATTAGAGGCATATACATAAATCC
>JBFEPB010000452.1:0-1665 GCA_041550295.1 bacterium
CCGGGCGCGCAAAAATAGCAGTTTTGAGAAGATCAATGTCAAAAGGATGCAGAGGTTGTCCGGTAAGAAGCATTGTCAGATTAGTTATATCAACGATATTATTTATTGCTTTCATCCCCATACAATGCAAACGCCATTTCATCCAGAATGGGGATTCTGCTATCTGCACATCGTCAAAAACACGGCCGGTGTACCTGGGACAGGCGTCCAGATCCTCGATCTTGATCTTGAAATGACCGGTTCGATTACTCTGCCTCGGTGCATACATGCGATCCAGGCTACTGAATCTGGAATAGTCGATGCCGATACTGCCGGATATTTCACGGGCAACACCCTCGAGGGATAGCCAATCAGGCCGGTTCGGCGTGGCGCTGATGTCAACGACCAGGTCATCAAAATATGCTGAAAATGGTGCGCCCTGTTTGCCGCGGTCAAGGACAATCACCCCGGTCGATGTTTCGGTGAGCCCAAGTTCTTGTTCACTTACCAATACCCCTTCTGATCTCACGCCTGCGAAATCCTTTTCGTCAACCAGGTTGTTATTGAGTTTCGCCCCGGCGGCGACCACGAGAACAAGGTCATCTTTCTTGATATTCTTCGCGGCAGTCACGATAGTCATGGTGCGTCTGGTCCTGACGCTCAAGATATCAAGGTTATTTTGCCGCGGGTGAGGGGATATCGATGTGATCTTTCCGATCACTATGTCCGGCGGGGCGCAGTTCATTCTGGCCTCGACTTCAAGCCCCAGGTTCAGGCAAACCTTTTCCAGTGTGCCGATATCCAGTTTTGTCTTCAGGAATTCTTCAAGCCAGTTGACCGAAAACAGCATCCTATCTCACTCCGTTCGGGATGATTACAGCGATGAAAGACAGATTACATAGGTACTTCATCTCCGCAATCTTGTTTATTATCTTCGTAATCATAATCAACACAGTTGATCAAAATTGTTCCAAGAACCTGACGTCGTTGCTGTAGAAAACCCTGATGTCGTCGATAACATACTTTATCATCGCCACACGTTCAACGCCCATACCGAGGGCGTAGCCGGAATACTTCCTGGGCGAGATCTTAACGTTCTTGAGCACATTCGGGTGTACCATGCCACACCCAAGTAGTTCGAGCCAACCACTGCTTCCGCATACGGAACAGCCTGCGCCGCCACAGACCATGCAGCTGACGGCCAGCTCACCAGACGGTTCGGTGAACGGGAAAAAGGACGGCCGTATCTGGTATTTGGTCTTTGGACCAAAGATGTACTTGACGAATTCATGTAGTATCCATTTCAATTCACCAAAGGACACTCCTTTGTCAACATACAGAGCCTCGACTTGATGAAAGACCGGTGAATGGCTGGCATCGAATGGATCGTACCTGTAGCATCGCCCGGGGCATATGATTTTGACCGGCGGTTTCTGTTTTTCCATGGTCCTTATCTGCACCGGGGAGGTATGACTGCGTAACAGTAGGTCTTCCTTGATAAAGAAACTCGAGAACATATCCCGGGCCGGATGATCTTTTGCCATGTTCAGGGCACCGAAATTATACCAATCGTATTCGATCTCCGGACCGGTCTCGACCGCGAAACCGTAACTCTTGAAAAACGCTATGATCTCCTCGAAAACCTTTGTCAAAGGATGAAGATGGCCGACCGGCGGCATTTTCCCG
>JBFEPB010000453.1:0-1664 GCA_041550295.1 bacterium
AAGATTTTGTCATTTCCTTCACCACTACGACACGATCGAGCGGCACCTATATTGCCGTGAAGACCTTTGCCATGCCTCCTTTACCAATGATGTCAAGTATTCTGTAATTGCCTACGTACCTGATCTCTTTACCCATGATATTTACAGATGCGATTGCGCCCACTCCGTTTGGCTTCGTAGAGTGCCTGATCTGCGCTGTGCAGTATGGATTTGAGAGTTTCACCATCGTCCGGGCAAGTGGCGACACCGATGCTTACGGTGACCGTTATATCCATCAGTCCCTTTATCTGCCTCTCGATTATCTCCCTAACCTCCTCGGCGATTTTGCTGGCATCTGAAGAATGTGAATTGGGCAGGACAACCACGATTTCCTCTCCTCCATATCGAGCGACGAGGTCGGTCTTGCGGCAGGCCTTCTGAACCAGCCACGCGACCGCCCTCAATACCTCATCCCCTGTCCTGTGGCCATGTGTATCATTTACTTCCTTGAAGTGATCGATGTCAATGAACAAGACAGATAAGTTCCGGTGAGAAGATCGTGCCCTTTCGACCTCCTGTTTTGCGAATTTGTCAAAATACTGCCTGTTGAACAGACCGGTGAGTTTATCGGCATGCGCAAGCGTGGCAAGACGTTTTCTACTTTTCCTCACAAATTTCTCGATCTCCCGGAACTCTTTTTTCAATGCGCCGTCGCCGATCTTCCTCTCGAGGGAACTGAATTTATCGGATAGTATGGCGGTTTCCTGACCACGGCGCGTAATCTCGGTTTCTTCGACATACGGCAGAGCGTGGGAACCATCATCAAATACCAAGGAATGTTCTCCAAGAATGATCTCGTCGCCGTGATTGAGCACCTGCTTTTGTACCTTTTGCGAATTGACTACAGTGCCGTTCGTGCTGTTCAGGTCTTCAATAATGTACTGACCGTTAAGAAATCTCACCGCCGCGTGAATACGCGATACGTCGCTACCAGTCAGCACCAGATCCGCATCTTCGGCTCTGCCAATCGAAAAATAATCCTTGTCTATCGGAATTTGCTTTGTGACTTTTCCAGAGTCGAGTAACAGCAGAAATTGCTTCTTCTTCATCCCCTGCCTGCCATTGATCAGGCGCGGTCACCGGCGTAGAGGTATATGTCTCCGAACAAAGAGTGCTGTTCGGCCCGCGCGTACCCGATCTTCACAATTTCCAGCATGCCGAAGAAATATGCTACAGCAACCGAAACGTCATTTTTCTGTTTCAGGAATTCGAGAAAATCTATCTTTCCCTTTTCTTTGAGCACGTTTTTAATATCATCCACGATCTCCTCGATCGGTACCTGCTGACGTTTTACGACAATAGTCTTATCCTCAACCGGCCTCAGACCGCGCAACGCAAGGATGAGACTCATTACATCCCCTTCCTCCAGCGGTGCCTCTTCCTTCCCGATCCTTGGAAATTGTCTGCTGCTCTCGGCTTCCATGATGCTGAACGCTTTGGCAATCTCTTTGTACTTCTTGAATTCTTCTACGATCGCCATGAGGGATATTGGTTGACCCGCCTCTTCATCTTCGGGAGTACGAGGAAGCAGCGAACGGACCTTCAGCCTTATCAGGATAGCTGCCATGAGGAGAAAATCAGCAACGTCTTCAAAGTCATCGCGTTCTATTTTCCTTATGTAGTCC
>JBFEPB010000454.1:0-1641 GCA_041550295.1 bacterium
CAGAAGGAGTTCGCGTATACGCGTGCTCGATATCGGTCCGTCGTCGCTTATTCTCCGCATGATCTGGACTTCGAACATGGAACGGGCAAGTTCTTTCAGCATTTGCGCATTGCCCTTCCGCATTTTGCCGAAATGAAAATTCTCACCGACCACAATGGCAGAGGGGTTTATCTTTCTGGCAACCAGTTCCACGAATTCCTGCGGGCTGTGCTGCGCAAAGGTGGGGGAAAACGTGAAGTAATAAATGAAATCGATACCAATGCGTTCAAAGATCTCCTCTTTTTCTTTTTGGGGCGTTAGGCAGCATATTGGCGCTCGCTTCAGCGTGAAGAATGGCAGCGGAGAAAAAGTGATAATGCCTACTTTCTGGCTTTTGTCTGCCAATTGTGTAAGACGGCGCACTATTTCCTGATGACCACGGTGTACACCGTCAAAACTGCCGATGCCACAGACTGAGTTTCTGGTGAGTGGATCAATGCGATCGGATATTAAATGCATTAGCGGTGACTCGCGATCACGCCCAGGGTGCAGGCCTGAGATACATGGTACGTACCTATTCTTATTCTCCGGAGCGTCATCAAGCACGCACCGCAGCCTGTTGCTTTGCCAAAGTCATGTGCCAGCGACCGAATGTATACTCCCTTGCCAACGACCGATCTGAATTTCAGGATAGGTGGATTAATCTGCTCGATTTCGAATGACCTGACCGACACTCTGCGCGGCGCCACTGCGACCGGTTTATTCTGCCTGCTCAGTTCATAGAGTTTTCTCCCTTGTCGTTTCAGGGCAGAAAAGGACGGTGGCACCTGTTCGATCTCGCCAGTGAACTGTCGTGCAATCCGTTTGAGCGAAGAAAGGCTTAAATCGACGTCAACCCTCCTCGATTCCCTCAGGGTACCGGTGATATCGTAGGTGTTTGTGGTGATGCCCAGTACCATTTCTCCGGAATATTCTTTTTCCATCTGCAGGATCGAACTAAATTGTTTGGTTGCGCGGTTGAGCAGAATGATAAGTAATCCACTGGCGAAAGGATCGAGTGTCCCGCCGTGGCCAACTTTTCTGGTTGTCTTTTGCAGCATTCTAACGATCTGGAACGAACTGAAACCGACCGGCTTGTCAACGAGAAGAATAGAATTTTCCGTAACACGGATCGGCTTCATTGATTCTCATCAGGGTTTTCCTTGATCTCATGCAATATTGCCTTCAGGATCTCTTCTCTTGCGTCATGGATGTTCTTCTTCAATCGAAGACCGGCCGCCAGCCGATGGCCGCCGCCGCCGTATCGTCGGGCCAGTACATCGACGTCGATTATGCCATCGCTGCGCAGGCTTATTCTCGTACCGTCTTTCTCTTCGCGCAAGAACATCGATACCCTCACGCCCTTGATTGCCTCGAGGAACGAGATGAAATTCTCTGAGTCAGACATCCTGGCGCTGCTTCTATGGAGCATATCCTGAAATAGGTACATGATAGCGACGCCATCTTTCACTTCGATGGTGCTCAGGACTTTGGTCAGGAGAGCAGTGCCGCTGAGCGTCTTCGCGTTAAGTTTCCTGACGATGCGGTCCGGTCGAACGCCAAGACCCACCAATTCACTGGCTATCTGCAGTGATTCCTTTGTCGTGTTGGCGTAGACAAAAC
>JBFEPB010000455.1:0-1635 GCA_041550295.1 bacterium
AGCATCAGCTCGCAAAGTGGGCGGATGCGGAGATCATTGTTTACATTGGTTGCGGTGAGCGAGGCAACGAGATGACGGATGTGCTGCTGGAATTTCCTGAACTCAAAGATCCAAGATCCGGCAAGCCATTGATGAGGCGTACCGTCCTCATCGCAAATACGTCGAACATGCCGGTGGCGGCGCGTGAGGCATCGGTCTATACGGGAATTACGATCGCCGAATATTTCCGGGACATGGGCTACTCGGTTGCGGTCATGGCCGATTCAACATCACGTTGGGCCGAAGCAATGCGTGAGATTTCCGGACGTCTTGAAGAGATGCCCGGTGAAGAAGGATATCCAGCCTATCTCGCTGCGCGGGTGAGTTCTTTCTACGAGAGGGCAGGGCGCGTGAAAACGATGGGAAAACCAGAAAGGGAAGGTGCCCTCAGTGTGATCGGTGCCGTATCTCCGCCCGGAGGTGATCTCTCTGATCCTGTTGTTCAGGCAACGTTGAGGGTGGTTAAGGTTTTCTGGAGTCTCGAGGACAAACTTGCTTACCAACGCCACTTTCCAGCGATCTCCTGGCTGAACTCGTATTCGTTGTACATCGATGAGGTGGCAGATGATTTGAACAAAATGACGGCGAAGGATTTTGTTGAGTTGTCAAGAGAAGCAATGAAATTGCTGGAGCAGGAAGCCGAGTTGCAGGAGATCGTGAGACTCATCGGCGTGGATGCACTGTCTCCAGAGGATCGTCTGATACTGGAAGGTGCGCGGTCGATTCGTGAAGATTTCCTTCATCAAAATGCATTCCACGAGATCGATACTTTTGCTTCACTCAAGAAACAGTACAGCATGCTTTCCATATGCATGTTCTATTACCAAAAGTCGCGCGAGGCATTGAAAAGAGGCGTGCCGTTCGATGATATAGTCAAAATGGAGATCCGTGATAAGATCGCACGAATGAAATACCTCGAGGAGTCAAACCTCGGCGCGATCGACGCGATCAAGGATGAACTGACCGCCGAGTTCGCACGTATGATTAAGGGAGGCACGGGAAAGACAGATACGGAGACGGAGAGACAGGGAGACAGGGAGACACGGAGACAGGGAGACAAGAAATGATCAAGGAATATAGTAGCATTTCAAATGTTGCGGGTCCGCTTTTGCTTGTTGAGGGCGTTATTGGCGCAAAGTACGAAGAGTTAGTGGAAATATACACGGGAACCGGCGAAAAGAAGCGAGGTCGCGTGCTCGAAGTGGATAGGGATAAGGCGCTTGTTCAGATATTTGAAGGATCGACCGGGATTGATGTGCAGAATTGCCGAGTGCGATTCCTCGGTAAAACCCTTAGCATCGGCGTTTCGGCAGATATGCTGGGCAGGGTATTTGACGGGCTTGGACGCCCAAAGGATAATGGACCTCAGATCGTTCCTGAAGCATTGCTTGATGTGAACGGTGCCCCGATTAACCCTACAGCACGTGATTATCCCAACGAGTTCATCCAGACCGGCATTTCTTCGGTTGATGGGATCAACACACTGGTACGCGGGCAGAAGCTTCCGGTATTCTCTGGTTCAGGCTTGCCGCATAACAGGGTTGCGGCACAGATTGTCAGGCAGGCAAAAGTGTTGGGCAAAGAGGAAGAATTCGC
>JBFEPB010000456.1:0-1626 GCA_041550295.1 bacterium
AGAGTAACTACCCACTGCTATGTACGGCTGCACATACATCTGCAAGGACAGTTGTGGCGTCAATCCCCAATCGAGTCGAATCGTACCCGAGGTCACTTTTTGTTCCAGGTCCGAAAACACGTAACTTGTATTGTAGGTGGATACTGCCGATTGATCAGGAACATTGGCCACCCACTGTTGATGGTTAAGCTGGTCAAAATGATCTGCGCTGAAAGTCAGCTTTACTGAAGGCGATGGTTTGTAAGAGAATTCTAGGCCGTAACTCCTGCCATAACCGCTGTCATTCACGAAATCGTAACCGATGCTGCCGGTCAATTTTAATTTCTTCCTCTCGTCAGTACCGAGTGCCAAATAAGTGGACGTATATCCATGATATGCGATGGCGGGTCCGCCCCTTGTTTCGTGCAGGTCAAGCCCGTCCGGCGTATATTGTACCCAGGAATTGGCGCTCCAATAATTTGGAAGGCTGGCATACGCCGTAGCGTAGTATTGTTCAAACAACCGCCTCCCGTCGAAATCGTAATTTCTCGAGGTCATAACCCAGATATTTGCATTCCTATACCAACTGGTCGGTTCAAACCAGTTATAGCCAGCTACCACGTGCATGTTTATCAAGTTCGTAACCCAGGTAAAACCCAGATCGTTAGTCTCGAAGCCCGGCGAGATGATGCCGAGGGCAGATTGAAAACCCCAATTACCCTTCGTCTTCTTGACCGCGAACCTTCCCATATAACCGGACAATGATGTGCGCGTCGAATCCAGCGAAACATATTCAACGTCAGGGCTCTGAAAGTAATGCGCCGGCTCCTGCTGGAGATCCAAGATCCTTTCTTCGCTACCGTTCACTAGGGAATACTCGGTCTTGCCCATGAATGCCCAATCTCTTTCTTCGCTGAAAAAAGTCCAGCCATCAAGGCCGAGAACAAACGCATTCTTATTGTTGATAAGGCTCAATTCATCGGTCCTTAGATCTCTTGCCACGCCAGTCGTGAGAACTCCCAAACCCTGATTTCCTTCATTAAACTCCTTCATACTCCTTAGAATGCCGTAATAGGTACGAGGCTCAATCTCCTCCTCAAATACAACGCCAGATGAGTCTACACGCGCGTATTCCCGGTCAGTGATCGCACTGATGTGACCAAGGGACCAGTCGCCAACCTGCCCGCTCATCTTTGCAGCACCGATTATTGTTGTCTGCTCTGGCCGGTCAACAAATCCAGCGTGTATAACATCTCCCCTTGGTTCTCTGCCGATCCGGCGGCTGTAAAAGATGTATGGTTCCTGCCAGTAACAACCCCACACTCCGCCGGCCGGGTTATCGCCGAAACGGAAAATATCTGAACCCTCAATGAAAAATGTTCTCTTCTCGTCGTAGTATGTCTCAAAAGCAGTTAGATTGATCTCAGCCGGGTCCACTTCAGCCTGCCCAAAATCCGGATTTGCTGTAACATCAAGGGTCAGGTCACCGGTCAGGCCGTACTTCAAATCCACGCCCGCACTCCCGGTGTATCTGTTGTCCTCATAGAACGGACTGTCTTCCCCTTCCGCCGGATAACTCGCCTTTCCCATGAGATACGGCAGGATCTGGAATCTTGCAGGCGGTTCGATTCCGGCTATTCCCGTGAG
>JBFEPB010000457.1:0-1618 GCA_041550295.1 bacterium
CGTGTGGTTTCTACGAACTTCTTTTCCATTGCCTTGAGCCTTCGTGATATGACCGCTGCGATTTCTTTGACGACACGATATCCGATGGGATTGTTTTTTTCAAAAAGATCGCCGAGTTCTTCGCCACCAAGGACGATAATATTCGTTTTTTGCGTTGTCCATGCCGCAGCAGTAAATGTGCGCGGTTCGACGACGGCAGACCACCCGAAGATGTCACCACCCTCTATACGGTCAATGACCACATAGTTTTCCCTGTCACCGCGGATCTTTATCTCGACCTGTCCATCGAGAGCAAGATAGAGATTGTTTGCGAGCGCCTTTTCTTCAAAGATTCTCTTACCTGCTTCGTATGTTTCTTCCCGCGCGATACCCGCAATTATTTCTACTTCCCGCTCATTCAGGTGCTTGAATATTTTGAATTGTTTGAGTTGGTTGATATTTACCATGTGTCCTCCTCTCATACAGTACATAAAATTACATAATTTCATATATAGTATTAGTATATTTCATAACATTATATGAGGGTACGTACGGTCTGTCAAGGTATTCACGAACACGTGTCCGGTTGCCCATGGGAAATTCTATCGAGTAAAGCCAGCAGGGCGTGCCTGAGTTCTGCGCGGACCAGCCGGCAACGGTGAGTCCGGGGAATGACACTATACGTGCTCCACAAATGATGCAGACGCGATGCGAAAGCTAGTGGGCCGTGCCATAGGAATCTACCTTCTTAAGAGATATTACTTTTCAGCAGCCCTTTATTACCTCTATGATATGGACATTATTGTATTGCTATGTAGTTATTTCGAAAATGCCATGCATTATACCAAAAGGCCTGCAGTTAGCAGAATGGATATACAGAATATGTTAAGAGAGCAGAGATTGAAATGACATCATCAATGAAAGATTATTCCATATCAAATCCGGCAACTGTGATATGTTTCGCTATTGATTGCGGCGATGATCAGCCTCCTCTTTGTCGGTACTATTTATCATAGTTTCATGATAATTTAAGAATACCGTCGTCGAGACGAAGCACCCTATCTGCATAGTGAACAATTCGTTCATCATGGCTGGCAATGACAACGCAGCGGTTTTCTTTTTTGACACTGCTTTTGAGAAACGTAATTATCTCCATGCCTTGCGCTGTTGCTAGGCTGCCGGTTGGTTCATCAGCTATTATGAATTCCGCTCCGTTTGCAAGAGCACGTGCGACGGCGACACGCTGTTTTTCACCCTGGCTCAACGTGCGTGGTGAGGCTTTAATTAAATGGCTTATATCAAATTTTTCAAGAAATTCAAGTGCCTTGCGCTGGGCTTCTCTGTAACCCACGCCGGCAAATTTCATTACGAGCATTACATTGTCCAAGACTGTTAAGGAATCGATCAGATGAAATGTCTGGAAGATGAATCCTATCCTGTTTGCACGAAGTTTTTGAAGTTCATACTGCGAATAATCGGTAATTTTTTTTCCAAACATGTGAACCGAACCATTGGTGGGTCGCTGTAAACCTGCCATGAGGGTGAGCAGGGTTGTTTTGCCGCTGCCGCTGGGGCCCAGCAGCAAGACCAATTCTCCAGCATGTGCCTTCAAAGTGACGTTCTTCAAAGCATTTGTTTC
>JBFEPB010000458.1:0-1614 GCA_041550295.1 bacterium
ATGATCATTGCCGTATTCAGCAAGCCGGAACTCGATTGCATTATCAAAGAACGCAAGTACTACTTCTTTGATACCGGAATGGCAACTGCGGCGATAATATTGCGCGCAACCGAATTGGGACTCGTCGCCCATCCTATCGCCGGATTCAGCCCGAAGAAAACAAAAGCAATACTTAACATTCCCGATGATATGGAAGTGATCACCCTCGTCATTGTTGGTATGCACTCTGACTCGATCAGTCCAGTTTTGTCAGAAAAGCAGATAGCGGCCGAGAAGAAGCGACCTGCCAGGAAAGCGCTGGGCGAATTTGTCCACCGAAACAGCTACAAGAGAAAGAGTACTTAACCTGAGTACACCAAGCTTCCTTGTCCTCTGGCCTTGCCGTGTCCCTCTGTGCAACAGACAACATGCGGCATTGAACGCAAGAATCGTGAAAACCTCTGCCATCACTACCGGCTTCCAAGCACTGGATGCAGGATCAAGGGTAAACCGGAAAGAGGAATTTCTGTCTAAACGAGTGAGGAGGCAATATGGCTTTGTTAGATGAGAATGTAAAAAAACAGGTTAAAGAAATGTTCAAGGACTTGAAGAAAAAAGTGAAATTGATCGTATTCACCCAGGATTCGCTGATTTGGTCACCCGGGCTTGAGTGTGAAACCTGTAAAGATAATCGCCTGTTGATGGAGGAAGTCGCGGGACTGTCCGAGATCATAGAAATCGAGACCTGCGACTATGTGAAGGACACGGACAAGGTCAAGGAATACGGGATCGATAAGATACCGGCGACCGTTGTCCAGGGCGAAAAGGATACCGGCATCAGGATCTATGGTATGCCTGCTGGTTATGAATTCCCTACCCTGCTTAGTGCTATCAAGACCGTTTCCACTGCGGATTCCGGACTGTCCGAGAACACACGCTCCAAGATAAAAAAAATTTCAAAACCCGTACACATACAGGTGTTCGTAACTCTGACCTGCCCCTACTGTGCATCGGCGGCGAGCCTCGCGCATAAATTCGCCTACGAGAGCGATCTCATCAAGGCCGATGTGATAAATGCACAGGAATTCCCCCAGCTCGCGCAACGTTATAATGTTTTCGCCGTACCCAAGACCGTAGTAAACGAGTCCATACAGTTCGAGGGCGCCGTGCCAGAAGACAAATTCATCACGCAAGCGCTCGAAACACAAAAAGACCAGGCATAAATAGAAAGAAACGGGAGAGATGAAATCTGAGAAAGTGAACAGCGAAATTCGTATCGCGGAAAATCTCCAGAGGATAAAGAACCGGTTGTTGGTATTCTCCGGCAAAGGAGGCGTTGGCAAGAGCACTGTTGCCGCCAATCTCGGGCTGGCATTGAGCGAGAGAGGTCTGAAGGTAGGACTCATAGATGTCGATATTCATGGTCCGAACCTGGCAAAAATGCTCGGTGCCGAAGGCAAGAACCTGCAGCCCTTGGAGGAGCATAAGATAGTCCCGTTGAAGATAACCAAGAATCTCTCCGTGGTGTCGGTATCTTTTTTCCTGCACGATTCTGACAAACCTGTAATCTGGCGTGGGCCGCTGAAGATGAAACTGATCCAGCAATTTCTGGGTGACGTCGTATGGGGTGCCCTC
>JBFEPB010000459.1:0-1588 GCA_041550295.1 bacterium
CAGGCGCCAAGAAATACTGCATAGCCTCAATGAGCAACTTGGCAGCGGAGCGCCTGACGCGGAGATAAGAGAAACAATCAACGCTTTTGAGAACATCCTCAGGGAGAGGGTAGACCGTCAGATCGAGAAAATGCATGAGATTCGCGCCATGCTCACGCCCAGACAACAAGCCAAGTATCTCATCTTTGAGGATGAATTCGAGCGGGAAATAAGGGAGATGATCAAAGAAGTCAAGAAATCGCGGCCTTGATTGATGTGCTGAGAGGCTACAGACTATTGCTGGATCATATCGAGCAGACTTCGTAGGTCATTATTGAGCACCTCGTAGAGTTTTACCAGCTCAGTAACGCTGCTCGTTCTTCTTGATACCTCGGTTTTTCCCTTAACGTCCTTAAGCATCACGGTGTATTCTATCTTGGTGCTGACCTTTGACACCCGGCCGGTGATAATGTAGTCGCACAACAGTGACGTCCCTATCTCCATAGCCTGGTTGTCGTCAATTATGTTTACTCCCAGTCCCTTTCTTATGATCTCCGCACTGACGGCATTTCTGTTGATGATCGTGTAGCGATTGCTGAACAGACCAAGGGCGCGATACAATTCATTCTGGCACACCTCTCCCAGACCGGCGTTTATCGCTTCCGGATTTTCCTGACGGAACGGCAGGATCGCGATCACCTTTTTCATTTCACCGGTTGGTAGAGTAACGGCCCCGTATTCCAAGTTCAATTCATTGATCACAAGCTCGGTAATGTCCAGGTCACCGGAAGCATAATACACACCCTCGGACAGCTCGATGACGATCTCAAAACCCTCCTGCTCCGCTATCTTTCCGATTGCATCGTTGATCTTTTCAAGCAGCGGGGCCATGAGTGCGTCGTTTTTCTGCTCAACCTTGCCTCGCGTGCCAAATATATCCTGGAGGAATTGATTGTAGGAATTGGTGAGCGCTTCAATTTCGTCAATCTTCCTTAACCTTGCTTCTTCGGAGAGGAGCAGCTCTTGCGTGTTCAGTTCGCTTTTTAGATCATCGATATTTCTCTTCAATACTGATGCTGAATCCCGGTAGGTAGTGACGAATTGGTTGAATTCGGCCGTTGCCGCCGCAGTGGCCTGATATTCTGTCATGACGCGCTCAGCATCGACCAGACCGATTTTTACTTCTCGAGCAGCAAGCATTCCCATTAGCAGTATTATGGGAAAGAGCAGTTTCTTCATCTATCCTCCATGAGAACTAAAACATGCCGAACGGATTTATCTGGAAGTGCGGTTCGAATCCAGGGTTTTCACGGTCAAACCCGTAGCCCAGGTCAAAACCCATGACGCCGATCATGGGTACCTCAACTCTGATACCAGCACCGGCGCCGCGGTATAGATTGTGGATATTCATGTCACGGTAGGATACAAAAGTGTTGCCGGCGTCGAAGAAGAGGACAAATGCCATTCCTTGCGACAGTTTGAGTTTCAATTCAATATTATTGACAAGAACGGCGTTGCCGCCGACGACCCTTCCATCTTCGATGGGTGAAAGCGAACGGTCCGGATAGCCCCGTACCCCGTCGGTGCCGATCCCACCCGCATAGAAACG
>JBFEPB010000460.1:0-1585 GCA_041550295.1 bacterium
ATCGTAGCCAGCATGACCGCCGGCAGTATGAGCAAGAGCATCCATGTTAGCTTCACGTTGCCTCCTTTTGTTTTATATCATCTTAAGTCCAAAACCATTCTTTGCATAATCAAGACTTAAGTCTAGTAGATTTTACACAAGATTTTATTCTTGTCAAGAGACAACCGGCTTCAGCCCTCATATCCCTCGACCGGCATGCCGATCCCCGCCCTCAAGATTTGGGCGGCGCTTCCCATATAACTCGCGATTTCATAGTAACCGAGACTCCCTTTCACACAAACCAGATCTCCAGACGCTCCAGTACTGTAATTCGCAACGACTCTGACCGTTTTGCCTGACGCATTTATTTCGACGATTTTCTGTGTGTTAGGTATATTAGTAATGCAATTTCCGAAGTGATCTATATAGGTAATCTCACCGCAGAGGACTTTCTGTTTCTTTCGCATTTGCGCAATCTCGTGGCACTCGTATTTTTTGCATCTCCTCCCCAACTCTTCTAACCTGGTACCGATTGCCAGCCGTGCGGCAGCCGGACCAAAAACATCGCGCGCATGAAAAGTGGAACTTGTTTTGGCATCGACCTTGATTTCGTAAACCTTCGACGCTTTTTCATAGACCCGTGAGAATAACCCGTTGTCTGGACCCACGAAGAGATATCCATGCGATCGTACGATCAGTGGTTTTCGCTCACTACCGACTCCTGGATCGACTACCGCAAGATGAACTGTACCCTTCGGGAAATTCTCGAAAACGGAGTAAAGGACAAATGCAGCACCCCGTACATCGTAAGGAGCGATACCATGAGTGATATCGACAATGCGCACGTGTGGAGCCACCTTCAACATTTCACCCTTCACGGCCGCAACAAACCAATCATCAGTTCCGAAATCAGAGAGGAATGTTATGATTCTCATATAATGCGATTTCGCTGCGTCCGAACACCTCTTCTATCCACTCGTGCAGAGGTGGCGGCAGGAATCTGCTCGCCCTTAGACCAGCGTCGATTATCTGAGAGGCGAACTGCGACTCATGGAAGACCTCCCAATCCTTCTTCATATATGTAACCGCGAGTAACAAGACAAAACAGATGATAACACCCTTTATCAAACCCAGTAAACCACCCAGAATGCGATCAACCAGACCAAGCGGAGTAATATGCACCATCTTTGCGATTATCCTGCCGACAACCGAGAAAGCAACAACAACCGCGATGAAGATCAACAGGAATGCCAGGATTTGAGGTATTCTAACGGTCGCGCTGTAGGTTACTGCGATGATATAGCCGCATATGATTCCAGCGAAATCAAATGCACTTCTGATCAGACCGGTAGCGACGCCGTGAACGATCAGGCCGATGACGATGATCACTATTACTACATCAATCCACGCCATTCAAATATATTATAGATACATCTCTGATTAAGTCAACGAATATTTCATTGTATAAAAGGCTGTACGTTCCCGAATCTTCATTGCACCCAATCGATTTTATCAAGTGCTATATCTTCAGGATCGACATCACCTACGATCAATAGATAGAATCTTTCGGGATGCAAATATTTTTTCGTAGCAGTCTGCAGATCAG
>JBFEPB010000461.1:0-1584 GCA_041550295.1 bacterium
ACACACCTACTATGAGTCACCCTTCGTGGAAGAGAAGGATCCTTTGACAGGACAGGTAAGAAGCGAAGGAGCACTGGAGTTAAGACTGGAGAACATCAGGGAAGGCCACACATGTGTTGCCCACCGGCAGACCGACGATAATGAGGATTATCGGGCATACGATACACTGATGTTCTACATGAACGCGCTCAATTCAAATCCTAAGATCGCATTACGCATAGGTAGCGATTCCGTGAATTACTACGCATACGAAACCGAGTTCAACAACGGCGTCTTAGTAAGTGGTGCCAATGGCTGGCGGACTTTCACTATTTCAATGGAACGGTTGCTTGATTTAAAGCAACTGACACAGGGCAAGGGGGTGGTAAGTGATTCCGAGTATACGGTTGTTGGTAACCCATCGCTATCGGTCAATCAATTTTTCGAGATCGCGATCACAAATCAGAATACTACACCTTTAACCGATACAATTTGGTTTAATGACATAAAACTGGTCGCACCACAGACCGAGATCGGTCGCATCATCAGAGCAACAGGTTCACTGAACCTGGCTGACCTTGCGTCCGTTACAGTATCATTTGATGAATCCAATGGTCGTTTTAAACGGTTGTCTGAGTCCAAGACCATATCGACCAACAGCGCCGGCCGTAACTACGCAATAAACTCGAGCATTGCACTGCACAAATTCCTCCTTGAGAAGTGGGGGTTCAGCATGCCTTTAACACTAAATTACCGGAATTCTCTGCAGAAGCCTCGTTTTTCATATTTCGCTGATGATCTCGAGATTACCGGCGACGAATTGGAAAAACAGAGATCCACAAATGTCGTCAATTCTTACACGATTAGTCTTTCGAAATCCGGTTCCCGCAATTGGCTTATCAAGAATACATTGGATGCACTATCATTCGAGCACAGCCGTTCGAAAACGACTACACATAACGCACTCAACGTTGATACTTCAATAACAAAGGGGTACCGCGGTACGTATCGGCTTGATCCAAGAGTATCATTCAGATTGCTCGGCCAGACATTTTCAGTATTACCGCAGAATATTTCATTCAATGTGTTGTACGCAGACAACCTTGTACGGTATTATTATCGTCTGGACCCGGATTCTCTTTTCCGATACTCCGTATCGGGGTCGCAACACCGCAAGACCTTGAATCCCAGTTTCAGCGTAGCCTATTCGCCGCACAAGACTTTGAATGCGAATTTTGATTTCACTCAGAATCGCGATTCAGTCTCGACTCGTGGACAATTCGGAGAAGAAGTAGGAAGGAATCAAACGCTGAACACTACGTTCACGCAGGATTTCAAGCTTTTTAAGCCAAGATTGAGTTTTAATGCTTCTTATATCGAAGACTATCGTTTTGAAATTCGACAGGATGAGAACCTGCGAAATGTGTCAAATAGCGCAAGATATGGAATCGACGGAACGGTTGATCTCCAGCGGATTGTCAAGTTCTTTACACGCTTGAGGGATGAAACCAAGGATTCTCTCGCCTCGGCTGGCTCGCCTGCCTGGCTTGCCAAGCAGATAGAATATTTCATTGAGCGACTGCAGAATCCGGCGCTCAGTTGGTC
>JBFEPB010000462.1:0-1565 GCA_041550295.1 bacterium
GATTTGCTACCATAAGGCAGACGGGCAGTATCACCAAGATACACTATGTTTTCACTCGGCAGCATCGTTCGTATGGCTTTTACGACCGTCAGACCACCGATACCAGAATCAAAAACTCCGATAGGGTTATCTTTCAATTATTCAATCTCCTCTCGTAATCAGCAATGTAGTTTTTCACGCCTCGAAAGATACAGTATGCAAGTTTCTTTCTGAACGACTTCTGTTTGAGCAATTTTTCTTCTTCGAGATTCGATACAAATGCACATTCGACGAGTATCGCCGGCATAAAAGCACCACGCAGTACATAGAAACCTGCCTGCTTAACGCCCCGCGAGGGTATGGTCAAGTATGATTTCGCATGGTCCTGGATCGACTCGGCAAAAAGATTGGACTCTTCCAGGTATGCACTCTGAGCAAGGTCGTACAGGATCCGGTTCAGCGCATCATCTGGTTCAATGTCATCGAATTTCAAGGATGCATTCTCAAGCGCTTCAACCGCACGTGCTTCGGTAGTGCGTGCTTCCGAGAGAAAATACGTTTCAAATCCCTGCATCTTCGAACTTTTGCCTGAAGCATTACAGTGTATGCTTACAAAGAGATCGGCGCTGTTTCGATTCGCGATATTGGTGCGGGTTTTCAAAGAGAGGTATTCGTCCTTTTCACGCGTCATGATGATCCTGATACCCAGCGAATCCTCAACATACTGCCTCAGGAATTTTGCTATATCGAGATTTGCATCCTTCTCATACAGCCCCTTCTTCCCGACCGCTCCGGGATCGATACCCCCGTGACCGGCGTCTATAACAATGAGACCGACCGCGTGACTTATTTTGTGATAAAAAATGACTTCCTTATCCCGTTCGAGGTACGCATTGACACCATCCATATCAAGTTCGAGGCGCGTATAGGTCGTGTAGGGCAGCAACTGCACGTGCGACACCGCACCGGTCGGTTTCAGAACGGTCCGCGCCGGATACTGCCCGTCGATCTCTACGATCGCCTTCTTCAACAAGAACTGTACATCAAAATCGATTTCCCGGGGCCAGCTGAACTTGAGGACGGTGGAATCACCCTTCTCTACGAGTTCGATCTTGTCTATCAATGGAGCCTCTCTTATCTCCTTGATGAACATGAGCTTTTCAAAACTGCCACCGATGGTCGGGATGACCTCGTTCACCGGAAAGTAGATATCACCGGCTATATACAGCGGCGCGAACGGAATGTTCTTGTAAACAGCATTCTGACGGATAACCGGTATGTTCCCGATGATCTCGAGTTGCCGGTCCTGCATCGTCAGATACAGACGCTGCGTGTTATTATCGAGGACATAGTTCGACCCGATCAAGCCCGCAATGCTTTTCAGCGGAACATAGTCTTGAAAAGCGACCTTTACCGCTTCAACAGAAACGCTGTTGTTCTCGCACACGATCTCGTAATTGTACGGCAGGATACCTATCAGTGTTAGAACGATCCCGATCATCGAGCTATCTTTTTCGCGGACGCAACCTTGCGGTCGAGCTCTTTTTTCAGTATCTTGTCTTTTTTGTCATATTGCCGCTTCCGCC
>JBFEPB010000463.1:0-1565 GCA_041550295.1 bacterium
CGGATGCCGATGGGATAACCGCAACATCGTGGGTAACGACCATATTGACCGGTACATCGGTCCACAAGTCGAGCGCCGGATCTCCGAGCACATGATAGCCCTCGTAATAGTATTGCTTGAGAGAGGTAGAAGATAGGTAGATTCCATCGTACATCCCATCCAGGGTGAAACGGGCATGTTCGTACATGGAATCTACGTAGATTGCTTCATACCATTCCCTCTGCAGCCAGTCGTCTTCACTCCAATAAGTGGACGGACATGATCCGTAATATGCGACCGCACCACCGTTCGCTTTTCTGATCCAGGATTCGCCGCCGCACGGGCCTGAACTCCACCCAAAATTGTTCGCGAGGCAGCAGTGGCCGGTAGCGATCGTCAATTTATCGCCATTGGTCAACTGGTTCACGTGCGTGACCTGGAACGGCGGACCGTCATACCAGCCGTCGTCGCTTCCGTGACCTGACATCGTGGTCAGGATCCTTCCTTCGTTGACATTGGTGAAAACATCGGCTGTTGTCGCACCATAGGTCTGTTCATATAGTTTGTATGTGGTGTAGCCATTAGGGTCCATGAAATTGGTTGTGCAGTAATTGTGTGTACCTTCGGTTATAGAATAGTTATCATTACCTGCTAGAAAAGCATCCTTCTTGAACCATGACGCCATATCAGGCAATTGTGCTTTCTCATACTTCAGTATTTTCTCGACAATTGTGGTAATGTGGGTCGTGGTTTCGACCGATAGTCGGCCATATAGCATGTCAGGCAAATAACCAGAACCATCAGTCTCGACATAATAAAGATCCGTGACTTTGGTATTCATGGGAGCACTGCCGATGGGCGCCGGCATGTATCCTCCATTGACATCACCGACCAGCAGAAGGTATGTAGGTAACGGGTTCTGTGCGTCGATATAGGTCTCAATGCCGGAAATAGTCCAGGAAGTAATACTGTCCTGGTTCGCCACCTTAACCTTGAACCCTTTTTGTTTCAGCCACGAGGCGAGGTCGTTGACCTGGGTCTGGAAGCTGTTGTGTGTGATGATGAGATAATGTATCGGCAGGGGAAGCACGCCCCGCATGATGTTTTCATACATACCGTAGTTTGAGACGCGGTGTTTGATGAAATCCTCGAAGAGGGGTGAATAATCTCTTAGTATCCTGTCTTTCGTTTGTATCATATCACCGCCAGTGAAGCGCACCCTCACCTCAAATTCTGTATAGCACCGCAAAATGTTCGTGATCGGATTGTACTGAATCGGTGCAATTTCTAAGACCGCGAGACGGTGTCCTCTCATCAGGTCTTCATTTTCGATCCTTGCTACGCTAACAGGGTAGAACTTATCCTGCCCGTATAGTTTGTCATCCAATTCAAAAACCGGCTCTTTACCGGGTATTTTTTCGACCGGTGCTAATACCGGCATTATTCTTTTGTCAATTCCGAAAAATTCAAGTGGAATATCGCGGTATTTGGCGTTGATGATCTCGAGGCTAATTTGTGCACCAATTGGCACACCAATCGTTTTCTTGATGGCCGGCATACTCGGTCTACCGATTTCTCCTGTGTGA
>JBFEPB010000464.1:0-1565 GCA_041550295.1 bacterium
ATACTCCTGAAGTCGAATCCAAGACGGCGTAGAACGGAACACTGTATTCTGCCATAATATCCGAACCGGCAGGACCAGTTGCCACCGCCGATGAACAGCAGGGTATCGGCGCCACGCTCGAGTGCACCGAACATATCGCCGAGGGTTACTTTAAAAGGCAAGCACACCAATTCCGGCGCGTACCGCACGCCGACGTCGAGCGATTTCTTATTTGGCCTTGGCCCCTGACGAATTTCGCAGCCCAGGTTTGACAAGAGGGCACTCAGGGCGATATTCAGATTGCCCATGTGCTGGAAACCTACTTTCACAATTTCCTTTCTCTTTTTAGATTGATCATATCCACGAACGACTCTATCCGTGTCATTATTCCGGTTTCGCCGGTGTGCTCGTCAAGTACGATCTTCAAGAAGTGGGTTGAGTATGGGGGTGCGATTTCGAGTTCGATGACTTCGTGGGTGATTGACGCCGCTCCGCAGCCGAAACTGCACAGGTATATTATGCCGGAGATGTTCTCATTGTCATAGAAATGCTTCGCAGCTTTGAGTATATGATTTTCGAAATACCAGCTCAGTGGGTTGACTGCGCTCTTTTGCGGGCCGGTTTTTTCATTTTGCCAATCGTGGCAGCTGATGACATGTGCTCCGGTTTCCTTGATCTTCTTCTTCAGATGGAGATTCAGGAAGTCGTCATCCAGTAAGTAGGCATGACCGATCAAGCCGATCACAAGACCGACCGGTTCGGCTGCATTCAACCAATTCTGCGCGGCCCTTTGTTCTTGTTCTTTGAGCAAATTCGCCACACCGTGTTCGTAAGCATTTCGCGCGAGTCGTCGGGGATAGCCCATTTCCTGCGCCATTTTCACGTATGACATTTCCTCGGTTTCCTTCCTGAGGTCGATATCCATGGTCAGGATGGGGGCTTGGGGGACAAGAGCTTTTGTCATGTCCGGAAGGCCGATCATTTTCGGACAGCCGAGCCTGACCTCCGGAGGTCCGCTCAGGCAGGCGAGGCGTGGCACAAAAATACGTTCTACTTTGTTCTGCAGTGAAAGGATATGCCCCTGAAAACACTTCAGCGGAAGGCATGTTTCTCCTGGCGCGATATTTATCCCGGCATCAAGTTTTGTCCGATCTGTCTTCCCGCTCGTTATCACCCCACACCCAAGGTCGCTAAAAAAGGTGGTCCATAGCGGTCGGTAGTAGTAGTAACCGAGTGCTTGTGGTATGCCTATAGTCATTTCTGATTCCTCCATCTTATTTACAAATAGCAATACCGGTGCCAGGAATCTAACAGTATTAGATTTTTGCTTTTGCCTTATTTCCCGCGTGAAATGAGCAGAGTGCGTCAAAAGAGTGTGCAACGCTTTGCACACTAGAAACAACAAACCGTGCAGGGTCTTTCACAATAATCTACCTTTTTGAACAACGCTACTAAGGCGCAGCGACTTACAGTATGCTATAGATTATATTTCTTTATTTTGTTTATAATTGTCCTTCTCGATATACCGAGTTTCTTGGCTGCTTTGCTTCTGTTGCCACCGTACTCTTTCAGGGCGCTGGCAATGA
>JBFEPB010000465.1:0-1557 GCA_041550295.1 bacterium
GTAACCATTAGCGAACCGATGATCATCGACAGTATACCAAAACCAGCTCTGGTCGGCGCCCATTTCAGGGAGAAAAAATTCGCCAGACCAGCCTTGAATATCAATGGAATACCTTGCTGGAATATGAAAAAAGTGATGAGTGCAAGGGACAATATTGCCGAGAGTGCGATGAAGAGCAGTATTTTCTCAGCAATCTTGTCTTTCATCAATCAACCGATACTTTGTTCACCGGGATTAAACCGCTGCTACCGAGTATTTCCTGGCCCTCTTGAGACAGCGTATAGTCTATAAATTTCTTAACATCACCCTGTGGTTCATCACGCAGCAGTAGCAGAAAAGGTCGTGCGAAACGGTATTTCTCGGTGATGAGATTTACGAGAGTCGGTTCGACTCCATCTATCGCAACTGCTTTTTCACGTTCATCAACCAAACCTACTGAAATATATCCAACGCCCTGCGCAGTCGTGGCGATGATTTCACGGACCGCGCCGTTCGAATCCTGAACAAGGCAGGCATCGCTGATAACGTCTTCACCCATTATCATATCTTCGAATGACGCTCTTGTACCAGATCCTTCCTCCCTGGTTACCGGTATGATTTCAGTATTAAAACCGCCGAACTCCTGCCAATTAGTGGCTCTGCCAGCAAAAATATCTCTTATCTGTTCAACTGTGAGGTTCTCAACGGGGTTGTCTTTATGTATGATAACCGAGATTCCATCAAGTGCAATAAGAATGACCCGTAGTCCCCGTTCGCTTGGTTTCAGATCACGAGAGCTTGCCCCAACATCACAGGTACCGTTGATCGTTGCCTGGACACCGGCGGTTGAACCACCACCCTGAACATTCACCATAATACTCGGATTTTTTTCCATGAAATGTTCAGCGACCTTCTCGATGAATGGCTGTACCGACGTGGAACCAGCAATGATAACGCCGCATTTGTTGGGTGCACAACTCAGTAGAATCAATAAGGGGATGAAGAAAACGAACCGCACGGTCTATTATACTCAAAAAACAATGCGAGTCAACGATTCATCGCGCGGACTCACCTTGGACGCCTTCATTTATTGAATTTTCGCGCTAGTATGAACCTACCGCGAAACCCAATGAAGAAAAGCAAGCACGAAGCACCGAATCCGATTCCGCCGATATTCAAATCTTCGATTTGATTGTATGTACGAGGATGCCTAAAAAGGTAGATTCGAAACAAATTCATAATACTAAGTACGAATGACCAGAACTACTGAACATCACCGACTCTCAAGGTACGCGCTTTGCTTGACTTGGCGATCAACGCGGATAATATATTAAATGCAAATTAAAAATAACGCCGGCATCAAAGTCAGAGGAGCCCGGGTACACAACCTGAAAAACATCGACGTCGTCATACCAAGAAACAAGTTTGTCGTCATAACCGGACTTTCCGGTTCGGGCAAGTCATCTCTGGCATTTGACACGCTGTATGCCGAGGGCCAGCGTCGGTATGTCGAATCGCTATCCGCTTACGCTCGACAATTCCTTGGCATGATGGACAAACCCGATGTCGACGAGATCA
>JBFEPB010000466.1:0-1554 GCA_041550295.1 bacterium
AAGTACTGGCTGCATATAAGACCGTCCCAAACCGAACATGTAGTGAGGATCATCGGTGAGTCAAGCGATAAGGCGCAGATAGAAGATTACATCAGCCGTGTGAGGAACATACTTCGCCGGGGATAGGAATCTTACGGCAGAGAAAGAAAAAGGGGCAGGATTTCCTGCCCCTTTTCGTTTTCTTGTAGCATTGGATTAATGCATCACGATCAGTTTCTGTGTTGCACTTTCTTCTTCGCCCTGTAGTCGGCAGAAGTACACACCGCTGGCAACCTGTCTGCCATGGTTGTCGAGATTGTTCCAGACGACACTATGAGTACCGGCTTCGACACGTTGGTCGACCAGCGTCCTGACCAGTTTTCCTGTGGCGTCGTAAACCTCAAGCGAGATGTTCTGTGCGGTAGGTAGCTGATACGAGATCACGCCCTCGCTCTTCATCGGGTTTGGTACGATTTGCTTGAGATTGAATGCCGAGAGGGCTGTACTATTGTTCTCGTCGATACCCGGTTGGTCGAGCGGGATGACCTTCAAACGCATCATGAAATCACCAGTGGCGTCTTGCGTCCAGGTGGATGGAAGGTCCAGATTCCACATCTTGCCAGGGTTGTTGGGAGCCGGATCGCGGAGTATGCCTATCTGGCCAGAAGTCTCGACGTAACCCACGACAATACCAAGAGGATTAGCGGTCTGGATGCTGAGGGGATCGAGATCGACCGTGAACCAATCATAACCAGGTGATACGAAGCCGGCGAGCGAATCAATGAACACGCCGGGCTGTCCGGACATTGCCTGATATACCCGTACATCAAATGTGCCTGCTGCTTCCAACAGGACCTTCAACTGATGTATCTGGCCGCTGTCAATACCGACATCCGTGAATTGGAAGCGAGTGAAATATCCCTCATATGTGGTATCTGGTGCAAACCACGGTTGACCGTCATCATAGATAATCGTTCGCGCATTGGTTACTTCGAAATTATAAAGTGGTGTCTCACCCCAGTTGCCGGCATTATCGGCTGCCCGTACTTGATACCAGATATCGGTGTGCCAGGTCTGGACAGGAATGTCTGCTTCATATGTGTCGCCACCCGTATTTGTCATAGTCAAGTCAATGGTCGGCCCGCTTTCGATTTCGTAGTGGAGGATTATCGAGTCACTGTTTACACCTGATCCTGCATCAGTAATCGTGGCGGTGATCGTGTAGTCGTTGAGTGTATCGGTGGTATCTGGCAGCGGAGAGTGTACAATCAATGGAGCCTGCAGATCGGGTGGCGATGTGTCGGCGATTCTTACATCGTCGACGAACCATCCCTGTCCTCCCGATAGATCATCCGAGTCAAAGACAAATCGAATTTTCAATTGATCGCCAGATGCAACATAGCCCAAACCCATTAGGTCCATCGAGCTCACGTCGACCCAGTATTGTCGGTCATAACAATACGCCCACGGGGTGCCGATTTGACCAGTGCCTACCAGTCGTTGATCATAGGTCGGGTTGAGATGTCCTTGCGCTTGAGAATCGATCTGTACCCAGGTAGCGCCATTATTCGATGA
>JBFEPB010000467.1:0-1543 GCA_041550295.1 bacterium
AATTGGTCGGTGATTATGGGTTGAAGGGAGAGACCAGGGAAGCAGTGATGGCCAAGACCGCGGCGATCATCGAGGAACTCACCGGCAAATACGGCTATGCGCTCGACGATATTGCCGTCCTCACCCGGAAGAATAAATTTGCTAGGGAACTGGCAAGCGTGTTGTCCTCATCGGGCATCGCTTGCGTGAGCCAGGCAAGGGCGAGCGTGCTCGATGAGCATGACGTACAATTCATGTTGTGCCTGCTGCGATTCCTTGATGATCCTCAGGATGATTATAGTCTCGTGCACGTGCTGCTATCACCCGCGGTCAACCTCAAGGAAGAAACAATAAGGAAGCTAAAATTCCACGGCAAGACCGTGTATATGGTGCTCAATGATCATCATGCTGATTGGTCGGTAACGCAAAAGCTCAAGGGTCTGTTGGCGAGCGTATATTTTTGTAACCCCTATGAATTGATATTCCGCAGCATACGCGCATTCGGGCTCAAGATGTCGTACCCGCTTGCTACACTGCTCGATGCGGCGCTGACTTACACGAAGGATGGTCTGAATTCTCTCGCCTCGTTCATCAAGTGGTTCGAACAGCAGGGAGCATTGCTGCAGGTGAAAGAAACGCACGCGCGCGGCGTGCAGATCCTCACCATTCACCGGGCAAAGGGATTGGAGTTCGAGGTCGTCATAATTCCTGAAACCGATGAAGACCTATCCAGGGGAGAGAACGATAACCTGATCTTCTCATACAAGGACGACAGTGTGCGGCCGGATAAGGCATACTGGCGCGGGTATGGCAAGTATCTCCTGGACCTTAAAGAAGCAGAGCGCGCACGTCTGGCAAAGGATAGTCTGAATCTTCTTTATGTGGCATTGACCCGGGCCAAGACCGGCGTTTACATGCTCGGCTTCACCATAAAAAACAAGGATGCCGGTTACTGGCTGGAGGAGATCAGGGAACGAATGGATGGTAAACCCTTTCCGGTGCATGATATCTTGCCAAAAGAAAAGTCGCGCGCAGAAGAAGCAAAGGCAAAGCCGTACCTGGAAGTCCGCGAGGCGCCGGTGATCAGCGAGGAAAGGACGCTCTATTCGCCGACCGAACGGGGCGGGGAAATAGTCGCGCCTGAGCGCAGGCGGGGAATGAAATTCGGCGAAATGATACACCGCGCATTGAGTCAGGTAGAATGGCTTGATGATACAGATATTGAAAAGTGTATTGCCGGGGCCGTTGAGTACACGAAGAGTATTTTTGCACGGTCGGCCGAGGACGAGAAAGAAATAGACGCGCGGCTCGCGCCGCTCTTGCGCGATACCCTATCCGACCCAGCTCTGAGATTTTTGTTCTATAAGGATGGCCGCGATGTATCATGCAAGAACGAATTGCCGATCTATTTCGAAGAAGAAAAAAGAGACGTGTCCGCGCACATTGACCGGCTCATCATCGGCAACGATGGAGTGATCATTGCCGACTACAAGACTGGCGGTGAAAAAGAAGACTACCAGAAACAGTTACGCGTGTACAAGAAAGGTATTGAAAAAATATATCC
>JBFEPB010000468.1:0-1531 GCA_041550295.1 bacterium
CAATGACCTGGAGGAACATAAGGATGCTGGGCATATATTCGTTTTCTTGAATATTCCGTATTACTTAAATGCACCGGCGGGTGGTCAGCCGAGTCCATTCATGGAGCAATGTTTGAAATACAGAGTACGCGCTGTCTTCAACGGCGGCTTGGGCAGCTACATGTACCTTAATGAGGACGGCGTAGACTACATCACCGTCGGCAGTTCGGGCGCAGCGATGCGAGACAATGATGCGGGCAAAGGTAATTTCTACCACTTTCTATACGTTAGCGTCAAAGGTGATGAGTACAACGTTGCGGTGATCAGGCACGGAGGTGTGTTGTACCGCAATGTTTTTACCGGCAGTGATTATTACTCTGTCCAAAGGGCACAGCAGGAAGTCCTCTCCTTTGCGGGTCTTGTGATCAGGGAAGGGGAGAAGAAAATTTCATCCCGCTGTCAGATGACTGTAAACAATACCAATGCCGATTCAGTGACCGGGTTGCTCGTCTGGGATTTCGATACTACTCGGTATAGTGTTGACCCTGCGGCCATATCTCTTGCGCTTGCCCCTGAAGAGTCACAGGTACACGAAATCGAAGTACAGATATCGGATGGTTCACGTTTGTACCCGCTGCCCACCTGTGCTCTCGAATATCCATATACGTTTGGTAAGGTATGTACGTTGAACAGCGTATTGACCGTCAAACGGTTGAAGACGGTTGAGCACTTAGAGTCGTCCCCTGATATTGACGGCAGCCTGAATGATGCCGCATGGCAGATATTAGCACCTATAACCTATCTTGGAGACGAGACAGGCGAGATTTCTTCGATGGAAAAGACTGAGTTATACTTGGGACATGACGGGAATTATGTTTATATGGCGGTACGTTGTTCTGAAAGTGATACGGGTAGCATCAGGGTTTCCGTTCAAGATCGCGATGGCCCGGTGTATACGGACGACAACGTCTGGTTCTTTTTTGACATGAATAATGACCAGGAGACATACTACCAGTTGATCGTCAACCCGGGTGGTATTGCATTTGACCGGGCGTGTAATCTGACAGACGGACGGGTCAACACTGATTTAGAATGGAATGGTCCGTGGGAGATAAAATCCGCTCGTGAGCAAAATGCCTGGACCCTTGAGATAAAAATCCCTAAGGCAGGGTTTGCATCGATTAGTGATAAACGATGGGGATTTAATTTCCGCAGGTTGCAGACGAGCAGCGCCAGCGCCGCATACTGGGCCTTACCGTTCGGACATTCGCCAGGTAACTTTGGTATCATTGAATTCGAGTAAGTGGAAAAGAAAATAGCATCTTTTGGTTCATGGCGCTCGCCGATCACGGCTGACATCGTTGCCCGGCAGAGCATCAGATTCGGTGAGGTCGTTGTTGATGGTAGTGACATATACTGGATCGAGAGTCGTCCTGCTGAAAACGGCCGCAATGTTATTGTATGCTACGATTCAAAGGGTAATGTATCTGATGTAATTGCTCCACCATTCAGTGCGCGCAGCCGCGTTCATGAATATGGCGGCGGTGCGTTC
>JBFEPB010000469.1:0-1530 GCA_041550295.1 bacterium
ACTCGCCGTACAACACCTATCGCTATCCCGGACTGCCTCCGGGACCGATCTGTTCTCCCGGAGAAAAATCGATTAGAGCGGTCATGAACCCGGCAGAGGTAGACTACCTTTATTTTGTATCGATGGGGAACGGCCGACATCATTTCTCGGAGACCTTCCAGGAACATCTAGCCGCAAAGAGGAAATATAATGCGAAGAACTGAATTCGAAGACATCCTGATCCTCGATACACCGTACTACCGGCAGTTGACCGAGACCTATCGGGATACCAAGACCTTTAACCGGTATATCGCTATTCTGAGGAATATCTCAAAGAGCGACGGTTTCATCACACGGTTGAGTGAGCGGGACGGTAAAGAAATGGTTTTTCTGGGACGCAAGATATTCGCACTCCAGCAGGAATTCGTATCACAATACGGAACGTTCATCGCGGATAATAGTTCGATAGACCAGTGGGAACGTTTTTTTGAACGCTACAGTTCACAGCTGTCCGAGATTTATGGACGATTCGTGGAGGGGATGACCGACCGCATGATAATATTCGAGATTGTGAACCGCAAGCTCATACGGGATCTTATTACGCAGCACATCGGTAACGACCCGATCGACCGAAAGATCACCATCGTGGAACGCTTCGGCATTGTCGTGAACCAGTTGTTCAGTTACCTCAGACACTCCTGTAAGAAAGATAATGCCGCGATCGACGTACTTATCAGGAACAGCTATGAAAAGATACCATTCATCCCGCGCTGCAGTTATTCGGAGACCATGCGTCTATTGGGCAAGTGCTTCCTCGACAAAGGATTGCCGGGCGCTCTGTATATGGCAATCGCCAAAAGCATCATGACGTCTTATTATACCGATACGAAGACGAGCGTGATAAATACTATCGAACGCGTGCCGCTCTTGAGCAAAGCGGCGATACTCGATGTCTTCCGGTCACACTTTTTCTTCCCCGATGAAAAAACGCTCGGAGAAGTGCTTGGACTTCTGAGAATGAGAGCGCGGGAAATGCTCGGTGATATCGTGAAGCGAAAGGAATCGGTTGAGCAGGAAATGCGCGCCATCAAGCAGAAAACGAAGGATGTCACCGATACAATGAAAGAGCAGCTCACGGTTCTGGTGGAGAAGTTTTCTAATGAAACAGCGATCGACAACAAAATAAAAAACCTGCGGCGCAATCTCATTACCAGCGGGTACGATCTGCGGATCATGAGGAATCAGTATCTTGATTATGCAAACAAAGAGAAAGAATTAAAGGCGATCGCTGATTTCGCGATAAAAGACCTGCTGCAATTCGTCGTTAAGAACGAATGGGATCCCTTTATTATTCTGCTGCACAATCCTGATTTGACCGTTAGTGATGAACACATGCAGGTGCTCGTAAAAAATGTTATGTCGGAGATCAAGGCTGAAAAGGGTGGGACGGATATTTTGAACAAGTACCGGGTCACCGGATTTTTAAAAGAACGGTATGACACCCGGATGATCATGGAAACGTTCCGCAGTATCACCCAGAGTGTGATACAG
>JBFEPB010000470.1:0-1503 GCA_041550295.1 bacterium
CTCTTCATATTATAAAAATTTATTAAGTTACATAAAGAATAACGATTTATCTTCTTATGTATCATTTTGTGGATTTTTATCAAATGAAGATATCATAACTGAATATGACGGAAAATTCCGGGTAGAGTCGTATATGTCCGACCTCTCCGAAATCGTAGAAACCGTAGAGCGCCATACCCGCCGACACTCCGGGACGCATTCCAAGACTGCGCGTGAAATGCCTGGTGACTCCGGCGTCGATTCCGAGATTGCCAAAAAGCGCCATCGTCGTATGAAGTCCAATATGGATGTCAGTTTTGTCGTTCAAACCGAGCCGGTAACGGAGCACTGAATATGGCAGCGGTATGTTCATGTCATAAACCGGCGCCACAGGACCACCGGCCGAAAAAACGAGCGCCCTGTTACCACTGCCCAACGGTCTAACCGAAGATACGGTACCACAATCGAGCAACACCATACAGCACACGAGTATCACATACGCTAATGCATCCCTCTCTACTTTCAAGGTTCCTCCCTTGTACTATTACTACTACGCACGAATTCCTACTGAATTACTATAATCGATATGTAAAATTCACACCCCAGGCACAGAAATGATTCAAAGAACTGCCGCTTTCTCTTCTATTGCTCTCATAAGCGAGAAAAATGATTTTTGGAAAGCCGTCACGCCGTCTTTCAGCAGTCGCCCACATACCTCGTCGATATCGATCCCGTGATTACCGAGTGCCTCTATTATTGATCTTGATTGCATAAGATCTCCCGGCAACGACTCCTTGACCTCACCATGTTCGAGAAATGCTTCGAGTGTCTTTTCAGGAATCGTATTGATGGTACTCTTACCAATGAGTTCGGTGACATATTTGATATCGCTGTACGCAGGATTCTTGGTGCTTGTTGAGCCCCAGAGGAGGCGCTGCATTTTCCCCCCTCGCTTGCGCAAGGATTCGAACTTCTCGCTTGAGAAAATCCGGGAATATCTGTCATATATTACCGTCGCATTGGCAACCGCGGCCACTCCCCTTAACTTTTCCAGCCGTTCACAATCCCGTGCATCAGAAGCTTCACTCAGGCGCTTTTCGATCAAGTCATCCACCAGTGTATCAACCCGACTCACGAACACGCTGGCGACCGAACACACCTTCTGAGCATCTCCGCCTTTTTGCATAAGCTTATCAACTCCTTTCAGATAGGAGTCCGCAGTTTCGACATACTGTTCCAGAGAAAATATTAGTGTCACATTTACGTTAATACCATCGGCCAGCAGTTCCGTGATCGCCGGGAAACCCGCCTTCGTGGCTGGTACTTTGAACATCACATTAGGTCGTGACACCTCGGCATGCAATCTCTTGCCCTCACCAATAGTCTCTGCTGTGTCGTGTGCCAATTCTGGATTGATCTCAAGGCTGACATAACCATCCAGCCCGTTTGTTCCTTCGTATATTGTCCTGAACAGATCGGCGGCATCCTGAATGTCCCTGACCGTGACGTTATCGTAAATCTCAA